>NZ_JAJSZC010000091.1:0-6516 GCF_036815105.1 Streptomyces sp. IBSBF 3136 | reverse complement strand
GCGGCACCGGCAACACCCAGGGCGGCACGCAGGGTGGCGGCACCGGCAACACCCAAGGTGGCACCCAGGGCGGCGGCACCGGCAACACCCAGGGCGGCACCCAGGGCGGCGGCACCGGCAACACCCAAGGTGGCACCCAGGGCGGCGGCACCGGCAACACCCAGGGCGGCACCCAGGGCGGCGGCACCGGCAACACCCAGGGCGGCACCCAGGGCGGCACCGGCAACACGCAAGGTGGGACCCAGGGCTGACCGTTGAAGGTTCTCCAAAAGAGTCGGCACCTCGCGGAGGTCACGCCCCTGCGAGGTGCCGATCACTCGTCGCTTTCGGAGTGATGCAAATTGGCCAGAGCAGCCGTCCGGAGTGCCCTCCTCGCAGCCGCTGCCGCCGCGTGCCTCGCGGCCGGCGCATGGGACGCATCGGCGACCGAGGGAACCGTCCCGACCGGAGCGAATTCAGTGCTCCGGTGCTACGCGACGTCGAGCAACCCCGAATCCCCTGTCTGCTACCGCCTTTCGGCGAAAGCGGAGTTCCGGCACGGGCAGATGGTCTACGTCCCCATGCTGATCCAGGTCCCCGCGCCCGCGCATCCGTCTTCCGTCGTCATCGTCAACAACCTGAACGACATTCGTCCGGACTCGGTTCCGACGGCCCAGTAGTCATTCCAGGAGATCGTCTCCGATGATCCCGTTCTCCAGAGCGAATCGGGTGAGTTCCGCCCTACGGCGAGAACCGCTCTTTCTCCGCAGCCGCTCCAGATGCGTGTGAACCGTGTTTTCGGCGATGTTCAACTTCGCGGCGATCTCGCGATCCGTTGCGCCATCGGCAACGAACTGCAGGATCTGTCTCTCTCGGCCGGTGATGTGCGGAGGGGACGCCGGGATGCTGCGCCCGGCGAGGCTCGCACCGAAATAGGCGCCTCCCGAGGCGACGGCACGGACGGCCGCGACCAACTCGGAGGCATCGGTTTTTCGACTTAGATATCCGCGGGCGCCGGCCTTGATGCACGGGACGGCATCGGATTGTGCGCCCGACGCGGATATCACGATGACGGCGTGCCCCTGCCGGTACAGCCGAGCCACCTGGCGGGAGGTCACCTGGTCGCGGGACTGCAGGTTGATCAGGAGAATCACCTCGACGCCGGCCGCTTCAAGGGTTAACTCGTCGACGCACGTGGCGAGCATCGTGATCCTCAGGTCCGGTTGCGCCTGGAGGGCCTGTGTGAGACCGAGCTGGAGCAGCGGCCAGTCGCAGATGACGGCCAGATGTGTCACGGACGGGCTCATCACAAGTCCAGCGTAGGCGAGGCCAGGCCCTCGGCCATGTGACAGGGCGGGACAACGGTCGGCGACGTGGGCCGCCCGCTCTCACAGTCGGCCCTTCCGTGAACGGCGGCACGCCGGATGACCCGAACGTCCGGGAGTTCCTCCCCTCCCTGCACCTCAACCTGGCCGCCGACTACGTCGCGCTGGGCCGCCCCGAGGCCGCCCGCAGCCACTCGTGCTCCTTGGGCGGCTTGGCCTGCGACCGCGTGGTCCGGTCCTGGTCCGGGCCGATGTTGCCACGCGGGCCGGGGCCACCGGGGAGCAGGCGCCTCCCGGGGGGGATCGGGGCCATGAGGTCCGGCCCCGGCCGTCAGGGCCGGGGCCGGACACGCGGCCGGGCGGAGCCGGCCGGGCGGATCACCGATCAGCCGCCCCGGCCCACGGTCTCACCGCTCTTCCCATCCCCGGTCTCACCGCTCTCCCCACCGCCGGCCCCGGCGTCGGCCGCCTCCGCCGGCACCCGGAAGCCGTGGATCGCCGGATGGCGGGTGCCGCCGGTCCCGCGGCGCGGCTTCGTCCGGGCCAGCTCCTCGTCGAGCGCCATGGCGGCGGAGATCAGCGAGAGGTGGGTGAACGCCTGCGGGAAGTTGCCGAGCTGCTCGCCCGAGGGGCCGATCTCCTCGGCGAACAGGCCGACGTGGTTGGCGTAGGTGAGCATCTTGTCGAAGGCGTGCCGTGCCTGGAGCAGCCGTCCGGACCGGGCCAGCGCCTCGACGTAGAGGAAACTGCACAGGTTGAACGTGCCCTCGGACCCGCGCAGCCCGTCGGGCGAGGCGGCGGGGTCGTACCGGTAGACCAGGCTGTCGCTGACCAGCTCCTGGTCCATGGCGTCGAGGGTGCTGATCCAGTCCGGGTCGTGCGGGGACAGGAAGCCGACCCGCGGCATGAGCAGCAGCGAGGCGTCCAGCACATCGGTGTCGTAGTGCTGCACGAAGGCCTGCCGTTTCTCGTGCCAGCCCCGCTCGATGATCTCCCGGAAGACCGTGTCCCGGGTCTCCCGCCAGCGCACCAGGTCGGCCGGGCGGGAGAACCGGGTGGCCGCCCGTACGCCCCGGTCGAACGCGACCCACGTCATCAGCCGGCTGTAGGTGAAGTTCTGCCGGCCTCCGCGGGTCTCCCAGATGCCCTCGTCCGGGCGGTCCCAGTGGTCGGCCAGCCAGTCCAGTACGCCGCTGAGCGCCTTCCAGCCGCGCACCGCGCCGATGTCCCCGCCGACCAGCAGGGCGTCGGACGCCTCGCCGTAGATGTCGAGCTGGAGCTGGTCGGCGGCCGCGTTGCCGGCCCGTACCGGCCGTGACCCGCGATAGCCCTCCAGGTGGTCGAGGATCTCCTCGGTCAGATGGGGGTCGCCGTCCACCCGGTACATGATCTGCAGCGGGTCGCCCGAGGCGGTGCCGGCGGCCTCGACGCGGTCGCGCAGCCAGCGGCGGAAGGCGTACGCCTCCGCCTCGAAGCCCAGGTCGATCAGGGCGCTGACGGACAGCGAGGCGTCCCGGACCCAGGTGTAGCGGTAGTCCCAGTTCCGCTCGCCGCCGACCTGTTCGGGCAGTCCCATGGTGGCCGCCGCGACGGGAGCCCCGCTCGGCGCGTAGGTGAGCAGCTTCAGGGTGATCGCCGAGCGGTTCACCACTTCCTGCCAGCGTCCGCGGTAGGTGCAGGAGCGCAGCCAGTTCTGCCAGAACTCGCGGCATTCCTCGATGTCCTCGGCGACGGCCTGCAGGGACGGCATGGGCGGGGGTGCCGCGCCCTCGGGCGTGCTGGTCAGGACGACGGCGGCGGCTTCGCCCGCCCTCAGGGTGAAGCGGGCGGTGATGTCGTCGCCCTCGGCCCGCAGCGGGATCCCGGTGGTCGACTGGACGTGCAGGTCGACGCCCGGACCGTGCTGGACGGCCGAGTGGTGGTCGCCGACGGCGAGGGTGTGCCGGGCACGGCCGTAGTCGAAGCGTGGCCGGCAGACGAAGGTGAAGGGCAGGCTGCCGCGCACCACCCGGACGACCCTGACCAGTCGGTGCCGGTCGGAGGGCGTCGGGGAGTCGAGGGGCGCCATGAAGTCGGCGACCTCGCCGACCCCGCCGGGCCCCAAGAACCGGGTGATCAGCACGGCCGTGTCGGACAGGTAGAGCTGCCGGACCGACATGCCGTCCCCGGGCGGGTGGTCCGCCGCCAGCCGGCAGTCGCCGCCCCGTTCGCTGTCCAGCAGCGAGGCGAAGACGCTCGGCGAGTCGAAGCGGGGCGTGCACCACCAGTCGACGGTCCCGGCGGACGACACCAGGGCCGCCGTCTGGAGGTCGCCCACCATTCCGTGCTCCGCGATGGGCGGATACCGGTCCATCTGATCTCCTTCGCCGTCCGTTGCGGAGCCGGCCGTCCGTTACGGGGCCATGGCCGTGTCGTCGTCCCGCCGGACCACGCACAGGGCCCAGATGATGAAGCCGGAGACGGCGACCATCACGACGGACCACACGGGGGAGTACGGCAGGGAGAGGAAGTTGGCGATGATCACCAGCCCGGCGACGGCCACGCCGGCGACCCGTGCCCACAGCGCGGGCTGGAACAGGCCGAAGCTGACGATGACCGCGATCACGCCGAGGACCAGGTGGATCCAGCCCCAACTGGTCAGGTCGAACTTGAACACGTAGTTCGGGGTCGTGACGAAGACGTCGTCCTGGGCGATCGCCATGATGCCCCGGAAGATCGACAGCAGCCCGGTGAGCAGGAGCATGACGCCTGCGAAGGCGGTCAGGCCGAAGGCCCACTGCTGGGTTGCGGACTCCGTCCGCGCGCGGGTGCGGTTCGTCGCGCTCATACGGCTACCTCGTTTCGTTGACGTGGATGGTGCTCAGTGCGTGTGCGTGGACGGCGAGGTGGGCGGGGTGGGCGCATCGCCCGGCTGCTGTGCCTGCCGCGCCTGTCCGGCGCCGCTGAGGACCAGCTCCTTCGCCCTGCGGAACTCCTCGTCGCTGATGTCGCCGCGGGCCCTGATCTCGGAGAGCCTGGCGAGTTCGTCGACACTGCTGGTCGGGGCGGCCGAGCCCTTCGCGGCTTCCCGGACGTAGGAGTCGAAGGCCTGCTGCTGTGCGCGCGCCTGCGCGATCTCCCGCTTCCCCATGCCCCGGCCGCGGGCGATCACGTAGACGAGGACGCCGAGGAACGGCACCACGACGACGAAGAGCAGCCAACCGGCCTTGGCCCATCCGCTCATGTCATCGTCGCGGAAGATGTCGAAGATGACGCGGAACAGCAGGATGAACCACAGGACCCAGAGGAAGAACCACAGCATCGTCCAGAAGGCGCTCAGCAGTGGATAGTCGTACGCGAGGTAGGTCGGTGCGCTCATTTCACTCCTCCGTTGCGGGGCTCCGGCCCGGCGGTGCGCCACGGTGCGTGGCGGCTTCCGGCAGGCCGGTCTCTGCCGTTCCCAGCGTGCGCGGGGCGGGACGGCGGCGGCCTCACCCGAGGCGGGTGATCGTGGCGGCGCCGGGTCAGAACGGCGGGCCGGACGCGTCCGCCGGAGCCGGCCCCGACGTCGTGTCCGGCGGGCCGGCGGTGCGGCGCAGCGCGGCCCGCCAGGCGAAGGCGAGCACCAGCTCGACGAGGCCCAGCAGCACGAGCCACAGCCCGAGCAGCCTGGTCAGCGCCCGCGCCGACTCGGTGGGCAGGGCCAGCACCACGATCCCGGCCACGATGCCGAGCAGCGCGGTGCCCAGGACGACGGCGCGGTGCGGCAGGTCCTCGGTCGTGATCGCCGCGTAGAGGGTGAGGATGCCGGACACCAGCCAGGTGAGGCCGACGATCAGCGACAGCGCCGCGACGGTCTGCATCGGGTGGCGCAGGCAGAGCACGCCGGCCAGGACGAACAGCACCCCGATCGACAGGGCGGCGAGGCGTTCGCCGTGTCCCTCCCGGCCGAAGGCCGTGACGAACCGGAACGCGCCGGCGAGCAGCAGGTAGAGGCCGATGACGACGGCCAGGACGTGCAGCGTCTCGTCCGGCCAGACGAGGATCAGCACTCCGGGCACGAGCGTGACGACGGCCGATCCCAGGATCCAGGTCCACGAGCGGGCGACCGCCGCCACGGCGTCCCCGGGGACGGTGGCCGGCCCCGGGGACTGGTGCGACGGTCCGGTACGCGGTGCCGGACCACGCGACTCGGTCATGGCTCCTCCTCGCGTGATCGAACGGGCCGCTCCGGACCGCCGGCGGGGGCGGCGTGCGCGGACCCCTCACCCGCACAGCGTCGCGCGCCTCCCGGGTGCCGCGGGTCACCCCCCACGGGTGATCCCTCCGGCGGCCCGTGGCGGTGGGGTTGCTGCGGGGGCGGCCCGCGGCCCGCCCGCCCCCGCGCGGGCCGGGTCCGTCCGGCGACCGGCGGGCCGCCGGACAGGAGAGTGCATGATGACCGCACCGAGTGCCTTCACCGTCGCCTCACCGGTGGCCGATCGGGTGGCCCGCGGCAGGAACGCCCGCGCGCGCGTGCCGCGTTCGGGCCACGCGGAGTTCGCGCCCGCGCCGGACCGTCCCGACGTGGTCGAGGTGCTGGAGCGTCAGTCGGCCACCCGGCTGCCCGAGTTGGTGCCCGTCCGCTACGCCCGCATGCTCGAGTCCCCGTTCCGTTTCTACCGGGGGGCGGCCGCGGTCATGGCGGCGGACCTCGGCGCGCTGCCCGACACCGGGCTGCGGGTGCAGCTGTGCGGAGACGCCCATCTGCTGAACTTCCGGCTGCTGGCCTCCCCGGAGCGCCGTCTGGTCTTCGACATCAACGACTTCGACGAGACGTTCCCGGGGCCGTTCGAGTGGGACGTCAAGCGGCTCGCCGCCAGCTTCGTCATCGCGGCGCGTGCCAACGGGTTCCCGGCACCGGAGCAGGACGAGGCGGTGCGCGCGTGTGTGCGGGCGTACCGGGAGCGGATGCGGGAGTTCGCCGGCATGCGCGTGCTCGACGTCTGGTACGCCCAGGACGACGCCGACCGGATGCGGGTGCTGCTGGCCTCGTCGATGGGCCGGGCGGCCCGCCGCCGGACGGCCGAGGCGGCGGCGCGCGCCCGGTCCCGCACCCATCTGGAGGCGTACGCCAAGCTGACCCGGCTCACCCCCGGGGGCCGGCGGATCGCGGCGGACCCACCGCTGGTCATGCCGCTGCGCGACCTGCGCGACGGCGTCCCGGCCGGGGGGAAGGGGGCGGGCGACGGGG
>NZ_JAJSZC010000090.1:0-38515 GCF_036815105.1 Streptomyces sp. IBSBF 3136 | reverse complement strand
GGGCTCAGGAGAGCGCGGGGGCCGGGGTGGCGGGTGCCGCCGCGGCCGGTTCCTCGGCCGGTGCGGCCGCCGGGCGGGCGTGCACGTGGCGCATGTAGTCGAGCCGCAGGAAGTCCTGGTTGACCGAGGCCGGGGCGATGTGGACGTACTGGCCCGCGTCCGTGAAGGTGATGCCCAGCGCCGTCCACGCGTCCAGCAGGGCCTGGACGTCCTCGGCGGTGCGGTCGGCGAAGGCGGCGGCGGAGGTCGCCTTGCGGTGCAGGGCCGTGGGGGCGTGCGGTTGGTCCAGGAGCCGGAACGCGGCGACGGCGAACGGGTCGGTCAGGCGCAGGGTGTCCCAGTCGAACGCCCGCCTGCGGCTGACCAGGACGATCTCGTCACCCAGGTCGGTGTGGGTGAGCCGGGCGTCGGTGTGGTGCTTCTTCCAGTCGCCGATGGCGTCGTTGAGCCGCGTCACCGTGTCCGCGCCGATGCCGCGCTCGGGTGCCTGGAACACGTAGGCCAGGTCGTGCAGTTCCTCCTCGGGCAGGTCATAGGTGAACAGGTAGTGCTCCTCGGGGCGCAGCCCGGTGAAGCCCAGTTCCGGCCGGTTGAAGTAGGGGCTGAAGCGCTCGATGGCGATGCGGGCGGACAGGTCGACCGGCGGGTTCAGGTGCTCCAGCGCGGGCAGCTGGCGGATCACCGGGTCGTAGTCCTCCGTGGTCTCGCCGGGGAAGCCGTGCAGGTAGTTCCAGGACACGGAAAGGCCCGTCTCGGCCGCGTCGCGCAGCAGGCGCACGTTCTGGCAGCCGGCGACGCCCTTGTCCATGAGGTCGAGGACCCGGCTGTTGAGGCTCTCGATGCCCGGCTGGACGTAGATGAGCCCGGCGTCGGCGAGGACCTGCAACTGCGGGCGGCGCATGTTCGCCTTGATCTCGATGTGCATACGCAGGTCGTAGCCGCTGTCGATGATCCGGGGCAGCACGGTGGACAGGTAGCGCATGTCGAGGATGTTGTCGACGACGTACATGTCGAGGACCCGGTGCCGCTCCGCCAGGTCCATGATCTCCTGGTAGAAGGTGTCCGGGCTCTTGCTGCGGAACTGCATGAACGAGCCGTTCAGGCCGCAGAACGTGCAGTGGTGCTTCTCGCCCCACCAGCAGCCGCGGGCCCCCTCGACCACCAGCTTCGGCTCGACCCAGTTGCGCGCCACCGATCCCGCGAGCCGTTCGAAGTAGCCGCTGTAGTCCGGGGGCAGGATGGCCGCCGGGGGTATCGGACCGGTGGGCATCGGGTTGGCGGTCGAGGAGTCCTCGCCGGCGCGGTGACAGAGACCGGGAATGCCGGCGAACACCGAGGCGTCCGCGCCGTCCCGCACGGCCTCCAGCAGCCGGGGGAAGGCTTCCTCGCCCTCACCGCGCACCACGTAGTCGACGCAGGGGAAGTTGCGGTGGACGGCCGCGCCCTGCTCGGCGTCGCAGTTGGCGCCGCCCATGACCGTCACGGTCTTCGGGGCCAGCCGCTTGATGTGCCGGGCCGCGGCGAGGGCGGCCGTGTTCTGCTGGAAGGTGGACGTCAGGCCCACCACGTCCGGCGCGAGTTCGGCCACCCGCTGGGCGATCTCCTTCACGAACTCCGGTACGACAGCGTGCAGTTCATGGGTCATGCGCATCCGCTTGGCGCGCAGTCTGCCGGTCATCGCCTGGGTGAACTCGGCTTCCTTCCAGGCCGGGTCGTCGTACAGGGCGCTGGAGAACACCCAGTCGCCGCAGCCGAGGAAATAGGAGGACAGCGCGTAGTACTCGTAGTCCTCCGCCGAGAACTCGGTGCGCCGGGTGATCCAGTCGGTGAACTCCAGGTTGGCGTGCAGCACCTCGCACGTCGCGCCTTCGACGCGCTCGTCGACACTGCGTTTGAGGATGCCGAGGGCCAGCGAGGGCAGGTCGATGGGCGACCAGGGCATGTTGAGCAGGAGAACGCGCACGGTCGGCTCCTTGACGGACGGCGTGGAGGAAGGGCGTGGCGGGAGCGGGGAGGAGGGAGCCCGGGGGGGGGGGGGCGCGGGGGGGGGGGGGGGGGGCGGGGCGGGGGGGGCGCCCCGGCGCGCCCCCCCCCCCCCCCCCCCCCCCCCCGCCCCCCCCCCCCCCCCCGGGCCGGTGGTCACTCCTCGTCGTCGCCGCCCTCGTCGGCGTTGCGGAACGGGATGGTGATGGTGATGCCGATGCCCGGCTTGCGGTTCTCCTCGTCGCCCGCGAGCGGGTCGTTGTGGATGATGTCCTTCTGCATGGTGTTCCTCCTTCGGTGAGTGGGGTGCTGCTGTGCACACCCGGTCCCGCTGTTGCCTCAGCGGGACCGGGGTCCTCCCGCGGGAGCGGGGGGACGTCCTGGGGCGCTTCGCGCCGGTTCGGGCAGCCGGTCGCGCAGGAAGCGCAGGGACCGGCGCAGGACGGCGACGTGGGTCGCGCCGTCGTAGCCGTCGTGCCCGGTGTCCAGCCACATGGCCTCGTGCGGTACGCCCGCGTCGGCCAGCGCGGCGAGGTAGGAGCGGATCTGGCCGGGCGGGCACTTGGTGTCGTGGGCCGCGCCGACCACCAGCAGGGGTGCCGTGACCGCGGCCACGTAACTGAGGGGCGAGCTCCTGGCGTAACGTTCCGGCACCTCGTCCGGGGTGCCGCCGAACAGCCGGACGTCCAGGGCCCGCAGCGCCGGTGTGGTGGTCCGGTGCGCGGCGACCCAGTCGGCCACCGGCTTGACGGCGACGCCCGCCCGCCACAGCCCGGCGCGGGTGCCGAGCGCGAGCAGCACGAGGTAGGCGCCCCACGACACCCCCCACAGGGCGCTCGCGTCCCCGGCGATCAGGCCACGGGCGACGAGGTCGGCGCGGACCGCTGCCAGGTCGTCCACCTGGGTGTGGCCGACCCCGGCGGGGAAGGCGCGCCGCCAGTGCGGCCCGTAGCCGGTGGAGCCGCGGTAGTTGACCCGGACGACCGCGTAGCCGGAGGCCACGAGCGAGTGCACCGTGGCGTCGTAGGCGTCCCGGTCGTGGTCGGCCGGGCCGCCGTGGATCAGGAAGACGGCCGGCGGCGGTGCGGTCCTCCCGGCCGGCTCCGGCAGGCTGAGCAGGGTGTGCACGCGGCCCTCGCCGGTGGGCGTCCACAGGTCGGTGTGCCGGCCGGGCACGACGACCGCGGGGCCGGGCGGCGGCAGGGCGATGCCGTCCGTGGCGTGCGGGGCGGGCGGACGGGCGGTGTCGGTCCACAGGTAGTCCACCGCCCCGTCGTCGCGGGGCGCCGCGTCCAGCACGCTGCCGGGAGGCGTGGGCACGGCCTCGCGCCGCCTGCCGTCGAGGTCCACGCGGTGCAGCAGGGAGCGGCCGTGCCGGTCCTGACGCACCAGCACCTCGCGCGTGTCCGGGTACCAGCGCGCGCTGATCTCCGTGTCGCAGGTGAACCCGTGGTGGGTGCGCAGCCCCTCGGCCGGGGTCCAGGTGGCCAGGGCGTAGCGGTCCCCGAGGTCCCGCACCAGGAGCAGTTCGCGGTGCCCGGCCCGGGGCGAGAAGCCCTGGCACCACAGCCGTGCGCCGGTCCGGCCGGGTTCGAGAAGGTCGGGGCCGGGCAGGGTGGCGACGACCCGGCCGCCGGGCTCGACCACCGTGACGGCCGCTCCGTCCTCCGCCGACGAGGCGAGGGCGATCAGCGAGCCGTCCGGGGTGACGCCGCCGAGCCGGCAGGGACCGGTGGTGCTCAGCACTTCGCGCGGGGCGCGGCCGCGGCGGCCCATCAGCACGACCGTGCGCCGTCCGGTGGCCAAGGCCGCGGCGACCGTCCCGCCCGGGGTCACCGCCAGTCCGCTCGGCCGCCCGGCCGGGGCACCGGGCAGGCCGGGCAGGCGCGGGCCGCCGTCGAAGTGCCGGAACCACCAGCGGCCGCGTTCGGCGGCGTCCTCCTCGAACCACCACACATAGCCGTCGGCGTCGATCGCCCGGTGGACCGTACCCCCGGGGCTGTCGGTGACCTGACGGGCCCGGCGGGCCCGCGCGTCCCAGGTGAAGACCTCGCAGCGGCCCCCGGCGTCCGCGGTGAACACCATCCGGTGCGGGTCCGCCGGGCACACGTCGGGGAGGGCGGCGACGAACACCTGGTAAGGACTGGTCATGGCCGGCTCCCCGGGTGCGGACCGGCCGGGCGGATCCCCTCGGCCACGGTCACCTCGGCCACGGTCGCGCCGGCCACGGTCATCTCGGCCAACTCCTCCGGCACGGCCTCGGTCTCCTCGGCCACGGTCTGCCCGGCCGCGTCCGTCGGTGCGGCCGGGCGCAGCGCGGTGGGCGCGGTGCGCTGCGTGTGCAGCGCGAGCACGAACAGCAGGGCGGTGCAGACCAGCGCCGGGACCCGGGGGCCGCCCCAGGTCACCAGGGCGGCCGCGGCGGCGGGCGCCGCGGCCGCCGTCACCGCGGTGGCGGACCCGAGGACGGCCCCGGTCCGTGACTGCAGCTCCGCCGGCACCGCGAGGACGGCCGCACCGCCCAGGACGACGGTCACCACCGGCAACACCAGGCACAGCGCGGAGAAGCACAGACCCCACAGCCAGGGCCCGCCGGCCCCCGACAACGCGGCGCTCGGCGGCAGGAGCAGCCAGGTGGCCGCCGTGAGCGACCGGCGCGCGCCGAGCCGCCGTACCACCGGCGCGGCCACCAGCGAACCGGCGAGCCCCGCCGCGCCGGAGACCGCGAGCACCCCTCCGGTGGCGGTGCCGCCGGCCTCGGGGCCCAGGACGAACACCGCGGTGTAGAACAGCAGGGTCAGCACCCCGCTCGCCACGGACGACCACAGCAGCACCAGGCGCAACACGGGGGAGTGGACCGCCGCCGCGAACCCCGCCCGCAGGCTGCCGGACGAACTCCGCCGTTCGGTACCTGAGTCGGCCTCGCGCGCGTCCGCCGAGCCGTCGGGCGAGGCCGGCGGCGTGTCCCGGGCAGTGGCCGGGGTGTCCAGCGGGGTGCGGATGGCCCGTACGCCCAGGGCCGCGGCGGCATAGGACACCGCGTCGACCGCGAACGGCAGCACACGGCTCAGGCCGAACAGGACGCCACCCAGCGCGGGTCCGACCACCAGGGCCGTCTGATCACCCGCCTGGACACCGGCCACGGCACGCGGCAGGTCCTCCGGTGCCGCCAGCCGGTACAGGGCCCCGCGCGCCGCCGTCTCGTAGGCCGTGGCGCACAGCCGCTCGGTGAAGGCCAGGCCCAGCAGGACCCACAGCGGCGGGTGCCGCAGACAGGCGACGGCCAGTCCCGCCATCGCCAGGGCCGCCAGCGTCGCCGCCGAGGTCATGAGGCGCCGCCGGTGTCCCAGGTCGGCGGGGACGGCGACGGCCGGCCCGAGGAGCACCCCGGTCAGCGCGGCGGCGCTGGCGAACACACCGGCCGTGCCGGGGCCGTGGCCCAGGTCCAGGAGCAGCAGCGGGAACACGAGCCCGGAGGCCTGACTGCCCAGCCCGTCCACGGCGTTGACGCACCACAGGACGGTGAGGTCCCGGCGGCTGCCCCTGCCGCGCCCGGCAGACCCGGCGGGCCCGGTGGACGGAGCGTCGGCGGGCGCGGCCGACTCGCCGTCGGCACGCCGCGGCGACCGAGCTGCGTCGATGGCCCCCACCCCCCTGTAGGTGCTGACGGCTCCGGTGAAGGCACCGGAAGTACGCATGCGTGAGCGACCGCCGGACCGAGGCATTCCGGCCGTCATGTGTGGAAAATGTGTACGACGTGCGAAAGCGAGCCGGAGCCTAATCACCACGGCACGGCGGGAACAAGGGCCCTGAAGGCGCCGTGCGCCCGTCCGCCGCGCCGGATATGGCCGACACTCGACTGGCCCGGTGCGGTACCCCCGATCGCCGCGCCGCGCCCCGACCTGCCTGCCGACGAGGCGCGGAGTGCCCAGGATGGTGCTTCGCGTTCGTGTACCGGGCGGATGACCACGGCCTGCGCCGCGCCGTCCGTCCAGGGGTGCGCCGGGGCGGGGTGGGCCCCTCCACCGGCCCGGACGTACGGCCGCCCGGCCCTTTGGGCCTGCCGCGCGCGTGGGCGTTGCGCCGCGAAAGGGGGGCGTTCCCTGCCGGCGGCACGTGCCTCCGCCCGTCCCGCGCGCCGCCGCACCGATCAGCGGGACACTCGCGCCCGGCGGAGGTCCCGCGGGGGCGCGTCACATTGGCTGACAACGTCCCCCATCGGAACACAAACAGCAATCAAGCATTCCGCCACCGGACCGGAGGTCCCCCCCGCACGGTCACGCGCGGCGGACGCGGGGCGCCCGCTGTTGCTCACTTTCGGGTGGTGGACCGGTCGGGGCGAAGCGCCGAACGGCTTGACGAGGCGTCAAGTGAACGTTTCCGCGGATGGATGGAGCGTGCAGGCGAGTGTCACCGAAATGTGCGCAACATGTAACACGCGACGTGTATGTCCCGTTTCCCCGGTTTCCCGATGGAAGGTGTGGGTGTGCGGCCGCCGGGCCGCTCGCAACCACCGCACCCCGGTCCACGGTCCGTTGCCGTGACCCCCGGGCGTGCCCGCACCCGCAAGGGGGACCTCGTGTCCGCTTCCGTTCGTGTGACCCCGCTCCGCCTGACCGCGGCGGCCGCCGTGGCCGCCGTCGCCGTGGGCGCGGTCGCGCTGCCCGCCGCCGCGGCGGACCGTCCCGGCCCGCACTGGGACCGCGCCCAGGTGGTCATCGGTGACGTGCAGTACGGCCCGAGCCGCTTCGAGCGGTCCAACCACTCCCTCAACCGGGAATGGGTGGAGATCACCAACAATGGCCGTCGCGACGTGAACCTGCGGGGCTGGACCCTGTCCGACCGGGACGGCAACACCTACACCTTCCGCACCTACCGGCTGGAGGGCCGGTCGAGCGTCCGCGTCCACACGGGCTTCGGCCGGGACGGTGAAGCCGACGTCTACCAGGACCGCCGGCACTCCGTGTGGGACCGCGACGCCGACAGCGCCACCCTGCGCAACGACCGCGGCCGCCTCGTCGACGCCACCTCGTGGGGCGGCGACCGGCGCGACCACCGTCACTTCGGCGACGACGACCGCGACTTCCGTGGCGACGCCCGCGGCGACCAGGACGAGCGCCACTTCCGCGGCCAGGACCACGACGGCTGGGGCCGGCAGCACGACGGCCGGGACCAGGACCACGACGGCCGGGACCAGGACCACGACCGCCGGGACCAGGACCACGACCGCCGCGGCGACCACCGCCACTGACCGGCCAGGGGTGCCGTCGGCCCGGCCACGGCACCCCGCCGCGCACGACCGCGGCGCGCCGCCTCCGGGGGTGCGGCGCGCCGCATCCAGGCCCTATACGGCGGGTCCAGAGCCGGCCGTCGGCAGCGGCGGCAGGCGTGTCTCGTGCAGCCAGGCCGCGAACAGGCCGTCCAGCGGCTCCCGCGCGTACCGGGCCACGTGCGAGGTGAACGTCGTCGTCGTCACGGCCGCGCCCCGGTGCTGCTCGGCCCAGCCGCGCAGCATGTGGAAGAACGCCGCGTCACCCAGGGCGACCCGTACCGCGTGCACGGCGAGTCCGCCCCGCTGGTAGAGCCGGTCGTCGAACATCAGCTTGCGGCCCGGGTCGGACAGCCGCAGATCCTGCGGCAGCGCGGACAGCGACCGGTGCGCGGAGGCGGCCAGCTGCCCGGCGTCCCGACCGCCCGAACGCTCCGACCACAGCCACTCCGCGTACTTGGCGAGGCCCTCGTTCAGCCAGATGTGCCGCCAGTCGGCGAGGGACACGCTGTTGCCGAACCACTGGTGCGCCAGCTCGTGCGCCACCAGCCGCTCCGAACCCCTGACCCCGTCCACGTGGTTGGCGCCGAACAGCGACAACCCCTGCGCCTCCACCGGGACGTCGAGTTCGTCCTCCGTCACCACCACGGCGTACTCGTCGAACGGGTACGGCCCGAACAGCTCCTGGAACAGCTCCATCATCGCGGGCTGCCGGGCGAAGTCCCGCGAGAACCGCGGCAGCAGGTGCGCCGGGATGTGCCCGTGCTGCGGCACACCGCCCGGCCCGGGGTCCCCCAGCAGCACGGTCTGGTACTTGCCGATCGCCAGCCCCACCAGATAGCTGGAGGTGGGCGCCGCCTGCTCGTAGACCCACGTGGTCGTCGAGGCCTTCGTCGTACGGGTCAGCAGCCGCCCGCCCGCGACCACCGCGTACGCCGACGGCGTGGTGACCGACAGCAGGTACGACGCCTTGTCGGCCGGCCGGTCGTTGCACGGGTACCAGGACGGTGCCCCGACCGGCTGGCTGGCCACCAGCGCCCCGTCCTCCGTCTCCTCCCAGCCGAGCCCGCCCCACGGACTGGCCACCGGGCGGGGATTGCCCGACCAGTGCACCTCGATCGTGAAGGCGGCCCCGGGCCGCGGCGGCTTCGCCGGGCGCACCCGCAGCCGGCCGCCCCGGTGCGTGTAGTGCGGCTGTCTGCCGTCCACCCGGACCCGGCCGATCCTGAAGTCGGCCAGGTTCAGCTGGAACTCCGTCAACTGCGCTTGGCCCGCGATGGCGTTGATCCGGGCCGTGCCGGACAGCCGGTTCGGGCCCGGCCGGTAGTCCAGCGTGAGCTCGTAGCGGTGCACCCGGTAACGGGGATCGCCGTTGGCCGGGAAGTACGGGTCCGGACCCATGGACCGGGTGGACTGCATGGACTGCTGAACTGCCACTGCCGCGTCTGCTCCCTGCGCTGTGCCGGTCCTCCGTGCCACCGGTGTGCCGCCCCCCGGTGCCGGGCGGCCCGCGCTCAGGGACGCCATGCCTCGATCGGGTTGCCGAGCCAGCGGGTGTCGTCCGGGACGGACTCCGCGGCCATGACGAGCGACGCGGGACCCAGCGTCGTACGGGCCCCGACCGTGCTGCCGGGCAGCACGATCCCGCCAGGGCCGAGGGTGGCGCCCTCACGGAGGACCACAGTATCCGTCCGCATGATCCGGTCGTGGAAGAGGTGCGTCTGGAGCACGCAGCCTCGGTTCACGGTCGACGCGTCCGCCAAGGTCACCAGGTCCGTCTCCGGCAGCCAGTAGCTCTCCACCCAGACCCCCCGGCCGACATGCGCTCCCAGGCCCCGCAGCCACGCCGTCAGCACCGGGGTGCCCGGCACCGAACCGGCCAGCCACGGCACCGCGAGCACCTCGACGAACGTGTCCGCCAGCTCTCCCCGCCACACGAAGGAACTCCACAGCGGGTGCTCGCCCGCCCGGTGCCGTCCCACCAGCAGCCACTTGGCGGCGATCGACACCACCGCCGCCACGGCACCCGCCGCGAGCAGCACCAGCCCCGACAGCAGGGGCGCCCACACCCCCAGCGCGCACAGCGCGGCCACCGTCAGGCCGGCCAGCGCCGCCGAGCACAGCACAGGCACGATCCGGCACGCCTCGACCAGCCCACGAGCCCAGCGCAGCCGGGCGGGCGGGGCGTAGGTGCGGCCGTGGTCACCCTCGTTCGCGCTGCGCGGCAGCTTCACCGGCGGCAGCCCCAGGTACGAGGTGCCCTTCTTCGCCTTCTTCGGCGTCGCGGACAGCACCCCGACCAGACCGCCGTCCGGCACGCTCCGGCCCGGCGCCGTCATGCCCGAGTTGCCGAGGAAGGCCCGCCGCCCGATCTCCGCGCGCCCGATCCGCATCCAGCCGCCGCCGAGCTCGTACGGCGCGGTCAGGGTGTCGTCCGCCAGGAACGCGCCGTCCCCGACCGTGGTCAGGCTGGGCAGGGCCAGGACGGTGGACACCTCCGCGCCCCGCCCCACGCGCATGCCCAGCAGCCGCAGCCACACCGGTGTCACCAGACCGGCGTACAGCGGGAACAGCGTCTCCCGGGAACGGTCCATCAACTGGGTGACGGTCCACGCCTGCCAGCCGGTGCGGCCGTGTGCCGGATGGGTGCCCGCGCGCAGGCCCACCGAGAGCAGCCGGACGGAGACGAGGATCAGCAGCGCGTACGCCGACCCGAAAACGAGCGTGGCCGGCACCAGCCCGAGCGCCGCGTGGCCCAGCGCCTCGGCGAGCCCGTCGCCGGGCGCCACGAACAGCCCCACGACCAGCAGCGCGGGCACGCCCGCGAGCAGCGGCAGGGCACCGAGCGCCAAACCGCTCACGCCGTACATGACCCGCCAGCGCCTGCCTCGCGGCGGACGCTCCTCGGGCCAGTTGTGCTTGGCCTTGCCGAGCTTGGCCGCGGGCGCCCCGGCCCAGCGCTGCCCGGTGGGCACCCGGCCGGTCACGGCCGACCCGGGCGCCACCTCGGCCCGCTTGCCCACCCGGGCGCCCGGGAAGAGCATGCTGCGTGTCCCCACCACCGCGCGGGCACCCACCCGGACCGGACCGATCTCCAGCCGGTCGCCGTCCAGCCAATGGCCGGACAGGTCGACCTCCGACTCCACGGCGGCCCCGCGCCCCACCTTCAGCATGCCGGTCACCGGCGGCAGCGAGTGCAGGTCCACGTCGGCGGCCACCTTGGCGCCCAGCGCCCGCGCGTACCGCTCCAGCCACGCCCCGGTCAGCGAGGTCGCGCCGCTGAACTCGGCGAGCCGTTCAGCGGTCCACAGCCGCAGATGGACGCTCCCACCACGCGGGTACCGCCCGGGCCCGACGCCCCGCAGCAGCAGCCGCGCACCGCCCGCCGCCACCGCGATCCGCCCGGGCGGGCTGAACAACGCCGCCGCGCCCGCGGCGACCAGCCACCATGAGGCGGTCGGCAGCACGGTGTAGCCCGGCAGCAGATCGCCCAGTGCGGTCAGGGCGACGGTCCAGCGCAGCCCGAGCAGCGTGAACAGCGGTACCAGCAGCAAAGTCTGCACGACACGGGCGCGCACCGGGACCGGCACGACCGAGCGGACCTCGCCCTCGTCCCGCGCCGACGCCTCCAGATGGCGGGCCAGCTTGCGCAGCACCGGCCGCTGGTAGACGTCGAGGACGGCCGCGCCCGGATAGCGGGTGCGCAGCCGGGTGGTCAGCCGGGCGGCGGCGAGGCTGCTGCCGCCGATCGCGAAGAAGTCGTCACCGGCGTCCCGCACCGGGATGCCGAGGACCTCCGTCCACTGCTCGGCGAGCCACGCCTCGGTGCCGTGGAGCTGCTCGCCCGGCCCGTCGTCCGCCAAGCCGTCGAGCGGCCAGGGAAGCGCGGCCCGGTCGACCTTTCCCGAGGTCCGGGTGGGCAGTTCGCCGACGGGGGCGAGCAACGGTACCAGGGCGGCGGGCAGTTCGGCGCGCAGCTTCGCCACCGCCGCCGTACGGTCCCAGCCGTCCTGGGTGACGACGTACCCGACGAGGAGCTGATTGCCGCCACGGGCGGTGCGCACCGCGGCGGCCGCGCCCGCGACCCCCGGCAGCGCGCACAACGCGGCGTCGACCTCGCCCAGTTCGATCCGCCGCCCGCCGAGCTTGATCTGCTCGTCGGCCCGCCCGAGGAAGACCAGTCCGTCCGGCTCGGCCCGGACCAGGTCGCCGCTGCGGTAGGCCCGCGGCCAGCCGAGCGAGTCGAGCGGCGCGTACTTCTCCGCGTCCTTCCCGCTGTCGAGGTACCGGGCGAGCCCGACCCCGCCGATCACGAGCTGCCCGCTGCCGCCCATGGGCACCGGCTCCCCGGCCTCGTCCACGACGGCCAGCTCCCAGCCGTCGAGCGGAAGCCCGATGCGCACGGGTCCCTCGCCGGTCATCAGTGCCGCACAGGCCACGACGGTCGTCTCGGTGGGCCCGTAGGTGTTCCACACCTCGCGCCCCTCCGTGACCAGCCGCTGGGCGAGTTCCGGCGGGCAGGCCTCGCCGCCGAAGATCAGCAGGCGTACGTCGTCGAGGGTCTCCGGCTCCCACAGCGCGGCCAGCGTCGGCACCGTGGACACCACCGTGATCTCCTGCTCGACCAGCCAGGGGCCCAGGTCGGCGCCGCTCCTGACCCGCGACCTGGGTACGGGCACCAGACACGCGCCGTACCGCCAGGCCAGCCACATCTCCTCGCAGGACGCGTCGAAGGCGACGGAGAGCCCGGCCATCACCCGGTCCCCGGGCCCGATCGGCTCGTCGGTGAGGAACAGCGCCGCCTCCGCGTCGACGAAGGCGGCGGCGCTGCGGTGGGTGACCGCGACGCCCTTGGGTCTTCCGGTGGAGCCGGAGGTGAAGATGATCCAGGCGTCGTCCCCGGGACCGGGCCGTCCCGCGGTCCCGCCGGGCGAGCCGGTCATGTCGATCCGGTGCCCGGCCCCGACGACGGCCCGCACCCCTGCCTCGCCGAACACCAGCTCGGCCCGCTCGTCCGGGTCCTCGGCATCTACGGGGACGTAGGCGGCACCGGCCGCGAGCACGGCCAGTACGGCGACGTACAGGTCGTTGGTCCCCGACGGCACCCGCACGCCGACGCGGTCGCCGAGCCCGACGCCGGCTGCGGCGAGCCGCCGGCGCAGCACCTCGACCTCGGCCGCCAGCTCCCGGTAGGTCAGACGCGTGCCGCCGCCGTCCAGGGCCGGCTCGTCCGGGTACGAGCGCACCGACGCGTCGAGGACGTCGATCAGTGTGCGCGGCGGGGCGGCGGGCCCCGCGGTGAAACGTGCCGTGTCGCCGAACCGCTCGCGGAACTCCTCGTCGAGCGAGCCGAGAGCGCTGCCCCCGTGTATGGCTGCCATCCGGTCCTCGCGTCTCGTTCCCGGAACCCTCCGGGGGGCCGGCGGGCCCGCAGGTCTGCCTGGGGTTGTCCGGCTCCGGCTTCGTGACAAGCCGGGAATATTAGTACGACGCTAGCCGCGGCCCCCGGCCCGGACCACTCGGTACGGCCGTTCGTGGCCCGCCGGGCCATCGCCCGGACCGCGCCGACCTGCCCGAACGCGCGCGGGGCGAGACATCCCCCACACATGCGGCCAAGCAAGGGCGTTTCGCGGCCCGTTCGCGGATGTGCGGGGCCCGCGAGGACCGGTAGGCCGGCCCCGGTTCGTGTCGGAACGCCGGAGCTGAGAAGCAGGAACGTGGGGAGGTGAGGTTGATGACCGCGCGCGAGGCCACCGTCCGTGCCGCCCAGGTCTCCCTCACGTCCCGGGCCGTGGCCTGACCCCTGCTCCAGGCTTCTTCCCGCCTTCGCCGAGGGCGTGGGCTCGCCGGGGCTCTCCCGCACGAACACCGATCCGAAACGGACCCGCATCCGCGATGAACACCACCTGGACCACCCGCGCCGAGACCGGCGCCGACCGCGAGGCCGTCCGCGACCTCGTGCTGGCCGCCTTCGACAGGCCCGCGGAGGCCGACCTCGTCGACGCCCTGCGCGACGGCCCCGCCTGGCTCGACGGCCTGTCCCTCGTCGCCACCGACGCGCACGGCACCCCGGTCGGCCACGCCCTGCTGACCCGGGCCCACATCGACGACGTCCCGGCGCTGTGCCTGGGACCCGTCGCCGTACTGCCCGGGCACCAGCGCACCGGCGCCGGCTCCGCGGCCGTCCGAGCCGCGCTCCGGGCGGCCGGGGCGAGGGGCGAGCACCACGTCGTGGTGCTCGGACACCCCACGTACTACCCGCGCTTCGGCTTCACCCGCGCCTCCGCCCACGGGATCCGGCTGACCGTCGAGGTCCCGGACGAGGCACTGATGGCCCTGACCCTCGACCCCGCCCACCCGCTGCCCGCCGGTACCGTCCGGTACGCCGCGCCGTTCGGCATCTGACCGTTCGTTCTCCGACCGCCGGGCATCCGGTCCGGCTGCCCCGACACCCGGCCACGCGCCCAGGCCCCCCACCCGCACACACAGCCCACCCGCGCCGAACGGCCGTCCCCTGGCGGCACGTCGGTGCGGGTGGTGTCCGTGGTGGGAGCGCAGAGCCGTCGCCGCTCCGGCTCCCGGTCCGCTCAGAGCACCCGCTGCCTGCGCCCGAGCCACGTCTGGGCGACGACCACGACCGCCAGGAACGCGCCGCTGACCACCTGCTGGTAGGCCGAGTCCAGGGAGCCGATCTGGTTGATGACGTTCTGGATCACCTTCAGCAGCGCCACCCCGACCAGCGTCCCGCTGATGAAGCCGAAGCCGCCGGTGAGCAGGCTGCCGCCGATGACCACCGCCGAGATCGCCTCCAGCTCCATGCCGGAGCCGAGGATCGTCACGCCGGACAGCAGCCACGCCGCGTTCAGCGCTCCGGCGAGGCCCGCGCACAGCCCGGACAGGGTGTACACGGCGATCTTGGTACGGGCCACGGGCGCCCCCATCAGCGCCGCCGCGTCCTCGTTGCCGCCCACCGCGTACACGTACTGCCCGAACCGGGTGCGCCGCAGCACCACGGCGCCCAGCACGAACAGGGCCAGCGTGATCCACACCGGTACGCCGATGCCGAACAGCGATCCCTGCCCCAGCTTCGCGAAGAAGGAACCCTTGTCCACCAGGTACGTCCGCGAACCCTCGTCGGTGAGCGCGAGCAGGCCACCGCGCGCACCGAGCATGGCGGCCAGCGTGACGATGAACGGGGCGAGACCCGAGCGGGCGATCAGCAGCCCGTTGACCAGACCGACCAGGCCGCACACCACGAGCGGCAGCAGCAGCGCCACGGCCGTCCCGTACTGCGACCCCCAGGCCGCGAGCACCCCGCCCAGGGCGAACAGCGAGCCGACCGAGAGGTCGATGCCGCCAGTGACGATCACGAACGTCATCCCGAGGGCGACGACGGCGAGGAACGCCGACGACAGCGCCATGTTCTCCAGGTTGTCGCCGGTCAGAAAGGTGTCGAAGCTCAGCGACGCCACGACCATGGCGATGCCGAGCGTGACCAGCGCCCCGTGCTGCTGGGCGAGCGCGCTCAGCCGCTCCCGACGGCCGGCACCCGGCGGCTCCCCGTCGGTGACGGCGGCCGACGCCCGGGCGCCGGCCGTGGATTCGGCCGGCATGACGGCCTCCCCGGTGTCCGTGGTCATCGCTTCCCCCGTTCACGCGCCGCGTACACGGCACCGACGATCACCACGGCCTGCGCGATCTGCGTCCACGACGGGGGCAGGTCGTGCTTGATGAGCGTGGTGGTGAGCAGTTGGATCAGTGCCGCGCCCGCGACCGTCCCGCCGATCCGGACCCGTCCGCCGCTGAGCGGGGTGCCGCCGACGACCACCGCCGTGATGGCGGACAGCTCCATGAGCGTGCCCAGGGATGTGGGGTCGCTCGCGGTCAGCCGGGCGGTCGCCAGGACGCCCGCGATCGCGGCGAGCACGCCGGAGCAGACGTACACCACGATCAGCACCCGGCGCACCGGCAGACCCGCCAGGCGTGCCGCCGGCCGGCTGTCGCCGATGGCCAGCAACTGCCGGCCGAACGTGGAGCGCCGTACGACGAAGGCCACCAGCAGGGCGAGCGCGACCGCGATGAGGACCAGGTACGGGACACCCAGCACGTCACCGGAGCCGAGGGCCGCCATGCCGGGGTCGCGGACGTCCTTCAACTGGGGCAGCAGCACCAGCGCGAGGCCCCGGGCGGCGACCATGAGGGCGAGCGTGGCGACGATGGGCTGCACACCGACGAAGGCGATCAGCGCCCCGTTGGCGAGGCCGACCACGATCCCGCCGACGACCGCGCTCAGGACGGCGATCCAGGGGCCGTACCCGAGATACAGGGACAGCAGGGAGGTGGACAGCGCCATCACCGAGCCGACCGACAGGTCGACGCCCTCGGTGCCGATGGCCAGGGCCATACCGAGGGCAACGATCAGTACCGGCGCGACCTGGACGGCCTGGGTGCGGAAGTTCTCCGCGGAGGCGAAGTGCGCGGTGAAGGCGAGGTTGAACAGCAGCAGGACCACGACGCCCGCGTACACGCCGTACGCCTGCAACAGGCGCAGCACCCGGTCGCGGTCCACCGTGCCGCGGGCCAGGGAGAGATCAGTCATCGTGCCCTCCGGGCGGTTCGTGTGCCGTCGGCACCTGGTCCCCACCGGTCGGCCGGTGTCCGTCGCCGGCCTCGGGCGGGCCGGCGGGCACGGCGGCGATCGCCCGCAGCAACTCGTCCTCGGTGACGGCGTCGCCGGTCAACTCCCGCACCACCACGCCGTCCTTGAGGACCACCACGCGGTCGCTGCCCTCGATCAGTTCCTCGGTGTCGGAGGAGATCAGCAGGACGGCGAGCCCGTCCTCGGCCAGTTCGTCCACCAGCGCCTGCACCTCCGCCTTGGCACCCACGTCGATGCCGCGCGTCGGCTCGTCCAGCAGCAGTACCTTGGGGTGCAGGGCGAGCCACCTGGCCAGCAACACCTTCTGCTGGTTGCCGCCGGACAGCTCCCCGACCTTCTGGTGCGGTCCGGCCGCCTTGATCCGCAGCCGCTTGACGAAGGTGTCCACGATCCGGTCGATCCGGGCGTCGTCGACAAGCCCGAAGCGGGACAGCCCGGGCAGCGCGGCGAGCGCGATGTTCTCCCGCACCGACAGACCCGGCACGATCCCCTCGGTCTTGCGGTCCTCCGGCAGCAGGCTGATGCCGGCCCGGATCGCCGCCGCCGTGGAGCCGCCGCGCACCGGCTGCCCGGCCATCACGACCCGGCCGCCGTCGAGCGGCAGGGCCCCCGCGATGGCCTTGGCGGTCTCACTGCGCCCCGAGCCGAGCAGGCCGCCGAGGCCGACCACCTCGCCCGGCCGCAGGGTGAGCGACACGCCGTCCAGCCGGTGACGGACGCTCAGTCCCTGGGCCTCCAGGACAGGTTCGGCGGCGGCATCGTGGGAGCCGCTGAACTTCGTCAGACCCTCCCGGGACACCTCGCCGATCTCGCGGCCGAGCATCAGCGCCACCAGCCGCAGCCGGTCGAGGCCGGCGAGCCGTCCGGTGTGCACGACACGGCCGTCGCGCAGCACGGTGACCGCCTCGCAGATCTCGTACAACTCGTCCATGCGGTGGCTGACGTAGATGACCGCGATGCCCCGGTCGCGCAGTGCGCGGATCACCCCGAAGAGCGTCTGCACCTCGCGGGGTTCCAGCGACGAGGTGGGCTCGTCCATGATCACGACCCGGGCGTCGATCGCAGCGGCCCGCGCCAGCGCCACCATCTGCTGGGCACCGACGCCCAGTTCGCGCAGCGGGCGGCGGACGTCGACCTGGATGCCGAGGCTCCGCAGGGTCTCGCCGGCCTCCCGGTGCATCCGGCGGAAGTCGATGAGCCCGAGCCGGCCGCGTGGCTCGCGGCCGAGGAACAGGTTGCGGGCCACGCTCATCAGCGGGACGAGGTTGACCTCCTGGTAGATGGTGGAGATGCCCGCCTGCTGGGCCTGGAGCGGGGTGGCGAATCGTACGGGGGTGCCGTCGTGGGTCATCTCGCCGGCGTCCGGCCGGTACACACCGGTCAGCACCTTGATCAGCGTCGACTTGCCCGCGCCGTTCTCGCCCACCAGGGCGTGCACCTCCCCGGCGCGCACGGTGAAGTCCACGTCGGACAGCGCCCGCACGCCGGGGAAGGTCTTGCACAGTCCGGTGACCGTGAGCATCTCAGAAGGCCTTGCCCAGGTCGGACTTGGCGTTGTCCGTGGTGTAGGAGCTGTCCTGGATGACGATGTCCTGCGACACCGCCTGGCCCTGGGTGAAGGTGTCCAGGGTCTGGAAGGCCAGCGGCCCGAAGCGCGGGTTCGACTCGATGACGCCGTCGATCCAGCCGTCCACGATGCCCTGCACGGCGTTGCGGGTGCCGTCGATCGTCACGATCTTCACGTCCCCGGGCTTCTTGCCCGCGCCCTTGAGGGCGTTGACGGCACCGAGGCCCATCTCGTCGTTCTCGGCGTAGACGCCCTTGATCCCCGGCTTGGACTGGATCAGGTTCTCGGTGACCGACTGGCCCTTCTCGCGGGCGAAGTCACCGGTCTGCCGGAAGACGATCTTCAGGCCGGGTGCCTTCTCCTTGAGGCGGTCCTCGAAGCCCTTGGTGCGCTCGGTGGTGACGTTGTTGCCGGCCGCGCCGAGCAGGATCGCGATCTCGCCCTTGCCGCCGGTGGCGGCGATCATCCGGTCGGCGGCCCGCTTGCCCTGCTCGACGAAGTCGGAGCCGATGAAGCTCACGTAGTCCTTGCAGGGCGCCGCGTTGATCTTGCGGTCGATGGTGACGATCGGGATGTGCCTGGCGGCCGCGGTGCGCAGCACCGGCTCCCAGCCGTCCGAGTTCAGCGGGGCGATGACCAGCAGGTCGGCGCCCTTGGCGATGAGATCCTGAACGTCGCTGATCTGCTTGGAGAACTGTGACTGGGCGTTGGCGGTGAGCAGTTTGACGCCCCGCTTCCGCGCCTCCGCCCTGATGGATTCGGTCTCCGCGATCCGGAAGGGGTTGGCCTCCTTCTCGGACTGGGAGAACCCGACGGTGGCGGACTTCAGGTCCCGTTTCCTGCCGCCGTAGGTGCCGATGGTGCAGGTCGGTCCTGAACCGCCGCTCGGCGAGGCGACGACCTGGCCCGAGTCCTTCTGTTGGGAGGCCGACTTGTCGTTGCCGGAGTCGTCCTCGGACTTGGTGCATCCGGTCATGAGCGCCAGGCTCGTGATGAGGCCGGTGGTGAGGAGGGTGCGTACCAGGGTGCGGTGCGGTGCTGCTGCGACGGTCTTCATGGGAGTTCCCCAAACGGCGTGGCCCCGGGCGATGGGAGCGCTCTCGGGGTGGGACGGCTCTTGCGGTCAACTCGGCGTGCACGTCGTTCAGGGGAGGTTTTTACATCGTTGGAAGAGTGCTGTAAACCCCTCCCGTCCGGAATCCCGGCCACCCGGCACCGGTCAGGATCAGCGCCGCCCGAGCGTGCTCTCCCGCTCCACCAGCACGAATTCCGCGGTGAGTTCACGTCCGCCGGGCTCGCCGCGACCCGACAGACTGCGCAGCAGCGAGGCCACCGCCATCCGCGCGATGGCCTGCTTGTCCGGTGAGATCGTGGTCAGCGTGACGGCGCCGAAGCGGCCTTCGGCGATGTCGTCGAACCCGACCACGGCGACGTCCCACGGCACCCGCAGTCCCCGCTCGTGCAGCACCCGCATCGCACCGATCGCGATCAGGTCGTTCAGCGCGAACACCGCGTCGGGCCGCACCCCCGAATCGAGCAGCTGGGCCATGGCCCGGGCGCCGTCGTCCCGATCCCAGCCACCGACCGGTACCACCAGCTCGTCCGGGGCCGGGACCCCCGCGGCAGCCAACTCGGCGCGCCAGCCGACGAGTCGCAGATGGGCGGGCTGGTTGGCGGCGTCGGTGCGGGCGCCCAGGTAGGCGATGCGGGTACGGCCGCGGCCGAGCAGATGCCGTACCGCGGCCCGCGCGGCGGCCACGTTGTCGATGGCGATGTGGTCGTGCGGCGCCTCGTACTCGCGCTCACCGAGCAGCACCAGCGGCACGTCGTCGGACCGTCCCTGCAGGTCCGCGGCCTCCAGTTCCAGCGGGCTCAGGATGAGTCCGTCGATCACCCGGGCCCGGAAGCCCTGGCTGACCAGCACCTCCTGCTCGCGCCTGCCGCGGGTGTGGTCCAGCAACACCGTGTACTCGTGCTCCGCCGCCGCGTCGATCACCGCGCTCGCCAGTTCGGCGAAGTACGGGTTTCCCAGCTCGGGGACGGCCAGCGCGATGATGCCGGTACGGCCCTTGCGCAGGTGCCGGGCGGTCAGGTTCGGCCGGTAGCCCAACTCGTCGATGGCCGCCTGCACCCGGGCCCGCATACCCGGTGTGACGTGCGGATAGTTGTTCACGACGTTGGACACCGTCTTGATCGAGACGCCGGCCCGTTCGGCCACGTCCTTCAGGCTGACCCGCAAGGGGATCTCCTCGGCATCGATGGGAGCTCCGGGGACCGGAGCCATGTCATGACCCTGGACAGCGGCCGGGAGCCGTGCTCTCATGCCAACTGCCGTTGCTTCCAACGTTGTACAGACTGAAGCAGTGAGCCGCCACCCTTCCTCAGCCAAGGGAGATCCGTGCGCACCAAGCAACTCAGAACCCGACTGTCCCTCCTGCTCGCGGCCGCGCTGGGCCTGGCCGGCCTGACCGCGGCCCCGACCGCCACAGCCGCCGAGGACCCCGTCGCGGTCCACGGTCTGAAGGGCGAGTACTACACCCAGTCCGCCCCCGGCGCCTTCGATTTCGCCCATCTCAAGGCCACCGGATTCGACCCCCAGCTGGACTTCGACTCGCTGGAGTCCCGGCTGAACTCGGCCACCGGGCAGTCCGACGACGTCAGCGTCCGCTGGACCGGCCGCGTGGTGCCGGAGGAGACCGGCGCCACCACCTTCTCCATCATCGGCGACAACGGCTTCCGCCTCTGGGTCGACGGCAAGCTGGTCATCGACCACTGGGTCGACGACTGGGACCACGAACAGACCGGTGCCCCGGTCGAGTTGACCGCCGGCAAGGCATACGACATCAAGGTCGAGTACTTCGAGCACTACGGGGGTTCCAACCTCCACCTGCGCTGGACGCCGCCCGGCGGCACCAAGACCGCCGTCCCGCAGTCGGCCTTCCTGCTGCCCGAGGGGTACGCCTACGACGGCGCCATCGCCACCACCGTCCTCAAGGACGGCCGTACCCTGCGCATGGACTTCGCCCAGTCCCTGACCACCCCGGCCGCCGGGCTCGCCGACCACCTGCACGCCGTCATCGGCGGCGCGACGTGGCCCCTGGGCTCCGCCCGCCTGGACCCGGCCGACCCCAGAGCCGTCCTCGTCTCCCTGAAGCAACCCGTCGTCGGCGACAAGACCGGCACCGCGCCCGGCCTCGCCGACGTCCGCTACGACGGCCAGGGCGGTCTGTCCGGCACGGACGGCAACGTTGTCAGCGCCTTCTGGAGCAGCGGCGCCAACCACTCCACCTACGAGCTGCGCACCAAGTGGGCCGACGGTGTCACCCCGGCCAACGCCCACCGCGAGTACCCGAGGCCCCAGCTCACCCGCGACTCCTGGCGGAACCTCAACGGCAGCTGGCAGTTCGCCGCGGCCAAGGCGGACGAGCAGCCGCCGGTGGGCCGCACCCTCGGCGAGCGGATCCTCGTCCCGTACCCCGTCGAGTCCCAGCTCTCCGGCATCGAGCGGCACGAGGACCGCATGTGGTACCGCCGCACCTTCACCGTCCCCGCCGGCTGGAAGATCGGCGACCACCGGCGGCTCCAACTGAACTTCGGCGCCGTCGACTGGCAGGCCGAGGTCTACGTCAACGGCACCAAGGTCGCCGAACACAAGGGCGGCTACGACAAGTTCAGCGCCGACATCACCGACGCCCTCAAGCCGGGCCGCACCCAGGAGGTGATCGTCGGCGTGTACGACCCGACCGACGTGGCGAACGGGGAGAACCCGCCGCTCGGCAAGCAGCGTCTGGACCCCAGCGGCATCTGGTACACCCCGTCGTCCGGCATCTGGCAGACGGTGTGGCTGGAACCCGTCGCGTCCGACCACGTCGACCAGCTCAAACTGACCCCGGACGTCGACGCCGGCACGCTCACCGTCCAGCCGCAGGGCGTGCGCGACGGGGTGCGGGTCACGGCGACCGCCTACGCCGGGAAGCGCAAGGTGGCCGCGGCGACCGGCCGCACCGGTGAACCCCTCACCCTGCGCATTCCGCACGCGCGCCTGTGGTCGCCGGACCACCCCTTCCTGTACGACCTGAAGGTGAGCGTCGGCGCCGACCGTGTCGGCAGCTACTTCGGCATGCGGTCCATCGCCGTCCAGAAGATCGACGGCGTCCCGCGTACGGTCCTCAACGGCAGGCCCGTCTTCATGATGGCCACCCTCGACCAGGGGTTCTGGCCGGACGGCCTGCACACCGCGCCGAGCGACGCGGCACTGGCCCACGACCTGAAGATGCACAAGAGGATGGGCTTCAACGCCGTCCGCAAGCACATCAAGGTCGAACCCGACCGCTGGTTCTACTGGGCCGACCGGCTCGGCCTGATGGTGTGGCAGGACATGCCCGCCATGACGGCGGGCGTGAACCCCTCGACCGCCGCTCGCGCCGAGTACGAACGCGAGATGAAGCAGATGATCGACGAGCACATCAGCAGCCCGGCGGTCGTCATGTGGGTGGTCTTCAACGAGGGCTGGGGCCAGTACGACGTCGGCCGCGTCGCCACCCAGGCCAAGTCCTGGGACCCGACCCGCCTGGTCGACAACATGTCCGGCCTGAACCTGGGCGCCGACGGCGGAGCCGGCGACATCATGGACGAGCACGGCTATCCGAGCCCGGCCCTGCCGCCGCACCCGGACGGCCGACGCGCCCTGGTGGCAGGTGAGTACGGCGGTCTCGGCCTCGCGGTGCCCGGTCACGCCTGGTCGGTGCAGCAGTCGTACGTCGACGTCGACCCGAGCACCTACACCGACGACTACCTGGAGAAGCTCGGCGAGGTGCACGCGCTGGCCTGCCGCGGCGGCAACGGCGCGGTGTACACGCAGATCACGGACGTCGAGGGCGAGCTGAACGGCCTCATGACGTACGACCGCAAGGTGGTCAAGCCCGACGTGCGCCGTCTCAAGGCGGCACAGGACGCGCTGATCGACGACGCGTCACGGCCGCAGCCGGCGGGCTGCGCCTGACGTGCGGCAGGGGTACGGGAGGCCGACTCCCCGCGAAGTCCCGTACCTCTGCCCTGTCTGCACTCCGCGCGCCGGGGCAGACGGGGCAGGGAAGGAAGTTCTCACGAGAGGAATCCACCCATGCTCGGCATAGGCGCGGCAGTATTGTTCTTCATCGCGTTCCTCATCAACGCGGCGAACATCAGCACCAACGACACGTTCTCCTCGGTCAACGTCATGCTGCTGGGCCTGACCGCGCTGGCCCTGCACGTCGCGGGGATCGGCTCCACCTGGTCCCGCAGACGGTGAACTCGTCGGCGCGTCCCGGCCGGTGACGTCCTGTCACCGGCCGGGACGTGCCGTGTCGGGGGCCTGCCCCCAGGCCATCACCATGCCGGGGCCGAGTTCGGCGAGGTCCGGCGAGGCGAGGTAGGCCAGCGCCTCGTCGACGACGGAGGCGTCCACCAGCCCGGTCGCCTCCAGTTCGGGACGCATCCGGCGCCAGGTCTCCGCCCAGAACCGCGCGAGGGGGCCGCCCGCGACCATGGGCGGGCAGTGCAGTTCGGCGGCGACGTCGCGCAGGCCCTCCTCCCGCAGGAAGCGCGGGTAGGCGGGGACGGACGACGTATCGGTGCCGATCGTCGACCGCAGCGCCCGCCACATGGCGTCCATGGTGCGCCGGTAGGCGGAGCCGAGCTCCGCGACGTCCGGCACCTCCACCGCGTCCCCCAGCACCAGCCGGCCGCCCGGGTCCAGCCATGCAGCGAGCCGCGAGACGAGCCGGCGCCGCTCGGGCAGGTGCATGAGGACGAACCTGGCGTGGATCAGGTCGAAACCGCCCAGCTCCAGGTCCTCGTCCGTGATGTCGGCGGTGACCACGCGCAGCCGCGGGTCCGTCAGGGCGTCGAGGCCGCTCGTGTCGCGGTCGAGGGCGACCACCTGCTCGACGTCCGCCTCCTGGAGCAGCCAGCGCACCACGGTTCCGGTCCCGGCCCCCACTTCGAGGCACCGGCTGCCCGGACCCACGCCGAGAGCCCGCAGCCGGTCGGTCGTGAAGGGGTCGTAGACCAGCGCCGCGGCGTCGATCCGCGGGGCCTCGGCGGGATCGTCCGGTTCGAAGAGATCCTGTCCGTAGTGGCCCTCGCGGGCGGCTCCGCCCGAGTCGGCACCTCTCGACGCCATGATCGCTCCCTGCCCGTCGAAGCCCGGCCGCGGCCTTCCGGCGGCCCACTCCAGACTGCACGGTGCGCGCCCGTCGCACGCGCCGTCACGGCCGTTCGACGGAGCCGATCGCGCGCAGCATCGCGAAGGCCCGCCGCAGCGGCGCCGGTCCGGCGTCCTCGATGCCGGCCGCGCGGCGTGCCCGACGGGTCCGCAGCACCGCGCGCACCGCGGACAGGGCGGCGCACGCGATCACGGCGGCCTGGAGGTCGGCGTCGGGCGTGTCCGCGGGCAGTCTGCGCCGCACCAGGACGGTGAGCCGCTCCTCGAAGTCGGAGAACGCCTGCACCAGGCGGGTCGTGATGACGTTCTCCAGGTCCTCCACCGGGTGCCCGAGGGCGGTCAGGGTGGAGGCGGAGAAGGGCTCGGCCGCCGCCAGCAGCGCGTTGCACACCGCGTCCAGTGGCTCCTCGTCCGCGGGACGCTCGGCGAGGGCGTTCTCCACGTAGGCGAAGATCTGAACGCCGTCCGGCAGCAGCAGCGCCTCCTTGCCGTCGAAGTAGCGGAAGAACGTGCGCACGGAGACGTTCGCCTGCGCGGCGATGTCGGCGACCGTGGTGCCCTCGAACCCCTGTTCCCGGAACAGCCGGGCCGCCCCTTCCAGCAGCAGGCGCCGGGTCTCCTCCTTCTTGCGTTCCCGCAGTCCAGCGGGGGTGATCTCACTCGGCATGGGGCGAGCCTCCCGCTCCGGTGTCACGACTGTCAATCGACACGCGTGCCATGTCACGGTGGGAAATGGCACTGGTGCCAATTGTCATGTGTGCCACTTGGCTCTAGCATGCGTGTCACCCGTGACACTTTTCCTGGAGGCGACGTGCCCCGACTGACCCGGCTACTCCCCGCGCCGCCGGACGGACGCGCCGTAGCGCGCCAGAGCCCCCGGGCCGCCGAGGGGCAGGGCGGACTCGGCCGCCTCGGCGGCTTCTGCGCCCGGCACCCGGCGGCGGTCGTGGCCGCCTGGTTGCTGGTCCTCGCCGCAGCCCTGGCCGGACGGCACCTCACCGCACCCACCTTCAGCGACCAGGTCAGCCTGCCCGGGACCGCCTCCCACACCGGCGCCGACCTTCTCTCCCGCTCCATGCCCGAAGCCGGCCGGCCCAGCGGCCTCGTCGTCCTCCACACCGACACCGGCACCGTCGCCGACCACCGGTCCGCGGTCGACCGCACCCTCGCCGACCTGCGCGGCCTGCCGCACGTCACCACCGCCTCCGCGCTCGTGACCAGCGACGACGGCCGCACCGCGTACACCACCGTGTCCTTCGACGAGCAGTTGAAGAACCTCGGTCACGCCTACACGGCGCGCCTCGACACGGCGACCGGGCCCGCCCGGGCCGCCGGCGTCGGCGTCGCCTACGGCGGCGACCTGGAACAGGTGGTCCGGGAACCCGCCGACGACAAGCTCAGCGAGGGCATCGGCGTCGTCACCGCCCTCGCCATCCTGCTCCTCGCCTTCGGCAGCGTCCTCGCCGCCCTGCTGCCCCTGGGCACCGCGCTGATCAGCGTCGGAGCCGGCCTGGGCATCGTCGGCATCGTGGCCGGCACGATCTCCTTCGCGACCTCCGCCACGACCCTCGCGGGCATGATCGGCCTCGGCGTCGGCATCGACTACGCCCTCTTCCTGACCACGCGGTTCCGCCAGGACCTCATCGACGGGCACGAACCGGTCGAGGCCGCCGCCCGCACGGCCCGCACCAGCGGGCGCGCCGTCCTCGTCGCCGCCCTGACCGTCGCCGTCGCCATGCTGAGCCTGTACGCGTGCGGACTCAGCTTCATCGGCAAGATCGGCCTGGCCGCCACCCTCGCCGTCGTCGTCACCGCCGCGGCCGCCCTCACCCTGGTACCGGCCGCCCTCGGTCTAGTCGGCAGGCGCGTCGACACGCTCCGGCTGCGCCGCCCCGTCGCCGAGAGCACGGGGGAGCGGGACGGCTGGCACCGCTACGCCGCCCTCGTCGCCCGCCGCCCCTGGACCTTCCTCGCCGTCGGAGTCGCCGTCCTCGGCCTGTGCTCCGTACCGCTGCTGTCCCTGCGGCTCGGCCACGTCGACGCGGGCGCCGACCGGCCCGGCAGCAGCACCCGCACCGCCTACGACTGGATCGCGGACGCCGGCGGCCGGGGCTTCGGCAAGGGCGCGAACGGCACGGTCGTGACCGTGGTCGACGTGAGCGGCGCGCACACGCCGGCCGACCGGATCTCCGCCGCCGTGACCTCCGCGCTGAAGGACACCCACGGCGTGGCCTTCGTCGCCCCCGTCCGGCCGAGCGCCGACGGCAGGATCCTCGTCACCACCCTCACCCCGGCCACCGGCCCCCAGGACGCCGCCACCGCCGACCTGCTCCACACCCTCACCGGGCACACGCTGCCCAAGGCGCTCACCGGCACGGGCGCCCAGGCCTACCTCACCGGGAGCGTGGCCGGGCAGGCCGACTTCCGGGCCACGGTCGGCCACCGGCTGCCGATCGTCGTCGGCATCGTCCTGGTGCTCGCCTTCCTGCTGCTCATGACCGTCTTCCGTAGCGTGGTGATCCCCCTCAAGGCCGTGGTCCTCAACCTGTTCACCACGGCCGCGTCCTACGGCGTGCTCGTCGCGGTCTTCCAGTGGGGCTGGGGTGACGCGCTGCTGGGACTGTCGGAGCCGGTGCCCATCGAGTCGTACGTGCCGATGATGATGTTCGCGATCGTCTTCGGACTCTCCATGGACTACGAGATCTTCCTGCTGTCCCGGATCGCCGAGGCATGGCACCGCACCGGCGACAACCGGCTCGCCGTGGGAGAGGGCCTGTCCGCGACCGCGCGGGTCATCTCCGCCGCCGCCTTCATCATGACCGCGGTGTTCCTCTCCTTCACGGCCTCGCCGACCGTGGTCGTGAAGATGCTCGCCCTGGGACTGGCGATCAGCGTGATCGTCGACGCCACGGTGGTACGCCTCGTCCTCGTGCCGTCCGCCATGTTCCTCATGGGCAGGGCCAACTGGTGGCTGCCCCGGCGGCTCGACCGGATCCTGCCGGACCTGCACGCCTGACCGGGACGGCCGCCGCCCCCGGGGGCCCGCCCGCCGTGCCGCCCGGCCGTCGCACGCCGGCACCGCCTGACGCCCCGCCCCGCCCCGAACCGACCGACCGATCAGGAGTGAGTGACCACGTGACACCGAACCGCCGACGAACCATGCGCGTCCTGGCCGCCGCGGCCGTGGCCCTGGCCACCGTGACCTGCGCGACCGATCTGCTCGTCGAGCACAGGACCGAGGAACGGGTGGCCGCCCAGGTCGTGCGCCGGCTGAAGCCGCACGGGCCCGTGCACGCCTCCCTCGGAACGCCGCTCGCGGGGCTGCGCACCCTCGGCGGTGAGGTGGGCGACGTCGAGGTGAGCGCCGCCGACGTGCACCGTCAGCACACCGTGGTGGACGTGACCGTGCGCCTGAAGGGCGTCACGACGGACGGGGACAGCGCCGGTGGCAGCGCGACCGCGACCGTCGGATACGACCAGGTGGCCCGGCGCCTGGGCGCGCTGGGTGACGGCCTGACAGCCGCCGGGCAGGACGGGGACCTGGTCCTCGGCGGAACCGTCGGCCGCCTGGGTCTGCCGGTCACCGTGCGGGCCGGGCTGTCCACCGGGTCCGGCGGGTTCACCGTCACGCCCACGACGGTGGACGTCCTCGGCCGCAGCGTGGCGGTGACGGACCTCGACGCCCTTCCGGCCGCCTCGGGGCTGCGGGACCGGCTGAAGCCCCGGACCGTGGCCGTCACCGGCCTGCCGCGCGGGGTGGCGCTGACCTCGGCGCACGCCACCGAACGCGGCCTCGCGCTCGACTTCTCGATCGCCGCGGGCCCGGCACCGGGCCGGGCCGGGAAAGCCACCTGACCACCGAAGAGATCGGGCGGCGGCCGAGAAGAGCGGGCGGCGGGAGGGACGGCGGCCGGGAATCATCCGAGCGGGCCACCGGTTGCACACTACGGCGTGAGGGGCCGTCGACCGGCCGCTCGCCGACAGACACGAGGCCGAACGAACCGATCGGCCGGCGCGTCGCCAGACACGCCGGACCGTGGTCCAGCACGAGGGAGCGACCGATGACAGTGGGAACCGAGCGAGCCGTACTCGCGGGCGGTTGTTTCTGGGGCATGCAGGACCTGATCCGCCAGCAGCCGGGTGTGGTGGCGACGCGCGTGGGATACAGCGGTGGCGACACGCCGAACGCCACCTACCGCAACCACGGCGACCACGCCGAGGCCATCGAGATCCTCTTCGACCCGACGGCCACGAGCTACCGCGACGTCCTGGAGTTCTTCTTCCAGATCCACGACCCGACCACCCGCGACCGCCAGGGCAACGACATCGGGCGCAGCTACCGGTCCGCCATCTACTACGTGGACGAGGAGCAGCGCCGCGTCGCCGTGGACACCATCGCGGACGTCGAGGCGAGCGGGCTGTGGCCGGGCAAGGTGGTCACGGAGGTCGAACCCGTGGGTGACTTCTGGGAGGCCGAGCCCGAGCACCAGGACTACCTGGAGCGCTACCCGAACGGCTACACCTGCCACTTCCCCCGGCCGAACTGGAAGCTGCCCCGCCGGGCCTCCTCCGAGACGGTCTGAACCCGGCTCGGTCCTGGCCGGCCCGGCCGGGATCGGGCCCGGACCGGCCCCGCACCGGTGAACGCCTGCTGACGGCGCCCGCCTCGCCCCTCACCGGGTGAGGCGGGGCCGCGGGGCGGGCGCGGCGGCGAGGGCCGGTTCGCGCACCATGAACACGTCGACCGCGTCCTGCGTCTCGACCCTGAACCCGTGCCGCTCGTACACCTCCGCGCCGGACTGCTTTGGAGCACGTTCAGCCGGACGAGGGCGCCGTCGCGGTCGCACCGCTCCAGCAAGCCCCGCAGCACGGCCCCGCCGATGCCGCGGCCCTGCGCGTGCGGTGCCAGGTAGAAGTGCTCGAGCCAGTGCGCGTCCTCGGCCGGCCGCAGTGACACGCAGCCGGCGAACGCGCCGCCCACCTCGATCACCCAGGTGGGCGCGGGCGCGAACCCGTCCCGCAGCCGCCGGCGCACCCGGTGCTCGTCGTACCGCCCGAGCCGCTCCGGATCGGCCCGCAGCACCACGGCCCGCAGTTCGGCCACCGCCCCGACGTCCGCCTCCGACGCCGGCCGGATCCCCCGGTCCACCATGATCGACAGGCTGTCTCCCGAGTTCATGCCGCCCGGCGCGGGCCGTTGCCTCGCCGCGCGGGTGCGTGGAGAAACGGGAACGTGTGCCCGCGTATTCGGTGAAGAAACAGATCAATTCGAGTGAGTGTTCGCCCGATCACCGGGCACCAGGAGCAGCGGAGGTTGATAACTATGGTTCCCCTGCTTCTCGTTCTTCTTCTGGCCCTGATCCTCTTCGGCGCGGGCTTCGCGCTCAAGGCGCTGTGGTGGATCGCGGTCATCGTACTGATCGTCTGGGTGCTCGGCTTCGTGATCCGGTCCGCGGACAGCGGTGGCCGTAGGGGCCGTTGGTATCGGTGGTGACACCGGCGGCGTCAGCCGCCGGCAAGGGGTGGGGGGGGGGGGGGGGGGGGGGGGGGGGGGGGGGGGGGGGGGGGGGGGGGGGGGGGGGGGNCCCCCCCCCCCCCCCCCCCCCCCCCCCCCCCCCCCCCCCCCCCCCCCCCCCACCTCCATGTACGCCCTCGTCCGCGCGCTCCCTGCCCGGCTCGTTGTCAGAGGGGTATGTCAGAGTCTGCGCATGCTCGATATCGCGGTGCGGACGCAGGACGGGGAGCGGCGCGTACGCGTGACCGCCGAGGAACTTGCCGGACTGGTCCGGCGTACAGGCGCTGAAGGCGACCACTTCCTGGTGCTCCAGCGGATACCCGACCTGCCCGACGTCTTCGCCCAGGTCTGGCACGAGACCGGCGGCGACTACCAGTTGGAGTACCGCGACGGTGCCGCCGACCGGCACTTCCAGGCGATGGTCGGCGCGACCGAGGAGGTGATCGCCGTCCTGACCGGCTGGGCCCGTCAGGCGCCGGGCTGGCAAGCGGGGCCGAACTGGGCGCCGTTGGACATGGGCCCCGTGCCCGAGGTGCCGCCGCTCGACCTCGACGACGCCGAGCGTGCGGAACTGGAGCAGCGCGTGCGCCTGGAACTGGCCGGTGGCTACGCCTCCCGCGACGAACTGGCCGAACTCGCGGAGGAGTACCTCGTGACGACGGACCGCCGTCCCGTCTCGCGAGAGCAGGCGAGGGTGCTCGCCGACCGGCTGTGGCTCGAGCGTGTCGCGGAGCAGGCCGCATGGCAGGGGGAGACGGACCCGGAACGCCTCACCCGCGCCTTCACCGCCCTGGCGGAGACCGGCGTCACCGCCCGCGAGAACTTCACCTGCTGCCGCAACTGCGGCCAGTCGGAGATCGGCGCCGAGTCCGAGCCCGGCGCCCGCGGCTTCGTCTACTTCCATTCCCAGTGCACGGAGTCCGCGGCCGAGGGTCGGGGACTGATGCTCCTCTACGGCGGCTTCGACAACTCCGCCGAGACCACCGCGGCCATCGGCCACGAGGTGGTGGCCGCCCTCGAAGCCGCCGGCCTGCGCACCGAATGGGACCACGACCCGTCCCGGGCCATCACCGTCACACCGCTGGACTGGCGGCGCCGCCTGGTCGGCTGACGCCCGCCGTCCTCGTCGGGCGGCCAAGTCGGGCACACCGTGGAGCGGTTCAGGACACCTCGCGTGCACCCGGAGCGTCCAAGGTGGCCGGCTAGAACACGGCCCGGACCTCTCCCACCTCCCGTCCGCCGCCCAGCAGCGGCACACGGCCGACGCGATCCGTCACCGGTGCCGTCACACCGGACAGGCGCAGCGCGCGCGCCAGTGCCGGGCGGAGGGCGCGGACGGCTCCGTCGTCGATCTTCAGGGCCAGCGCGCGGCCGTCGGGGAGCGCGAGGCCCTGGACCGCCTCGGCGCCCACCTTGGACAGGGCGCCGGGTATCTCCCGCATCAGCCAGGTGTCGTGGCGGCGGGTGCCCGCGACGAACTCGGGATGGGCTCGCATGGCGTCGGCGACCCGCCGTTCGGGCGTACCGGGCGCGGCGAGGACGAAGGAGCGGAAGGCGCGGGCGAGGCCGGTCAGGCTGAGTGACATCAGCGGGGCCCCGCAGCCGTCGGTGCCGACGGCGCTCACCGGCTCGCCGGCCGCTTCCTCCAGAACCGTCCGGATGAGTTGCTGGAGCGGATGGGCGGGGTCCAGGTAGGAGTCCAGCGGCCAGCCCCGTCGCGCGGCGGCGGCGAGCATCGCGGTGTGCTTGCCCGAGCAGTTCATGGCCACGCGGTCGGGCCTCTGCCCTGCCGCGAGGTAGGACTCCAGTTCCTCCTGGTCCAGGGGGAGGGAGGGCGGACACTTCAGGTGCTCGGGGCTCAGCCCGTGCTCGTCGAGCATCGTGCGCACCAGATCGCGGTGGAAGGCCTCACCGGAGTGGCTCGCGGCCGCCAGGGCCAGCCGCTCGCCCGCGAGCTCCAGACCGGCCCGCAGCATGCCCGCTGCCTGCATCGGCTTGTTGGACGAGCGCGGGAAGACCGGGGAGGTCACGTCGCCGAGGGCCAGTTCCACCGAGCCGTCGGCGGCGAGCAGCACCAGGCTGCCCCGGTGCCGGCCCTCGACGAATCCGGAGCGGACGACCTCGGCGAGGACCGGGTTGGTGACGGTGGCGTCGACCATGGCGGACTGGGGCATCGGCGGTGACCTTCCGTGCGCGGGTCGGGCCGACCTGTCCGGCCGGCCGCCCCGGGATCGCCGAAGCCGCCGGTCAGGTGGTCAGGTCGGCCACCTGGACTTCGGCGCCACGGTACCGGCGGTGGACGCGCGCGCCGCAGCCCCCCGGCCGGGAATGCCCGCGGGTCCCCTGTGGTTGGAAGGACCGTGGTGGTGAAGGGGACAGTGTCCCCGGGCCTCATCCTCCGCCCATGAGGACGATCGTTCGGCTGAAGCCTCATGGCGCGCCTCGCCGCGAAGGCGTTGACCGCCCTTCACGACCACGTAGTCCGTCGTACGGCCCGGCCGGGTGTCCGGCCGCGACCGCCGACATGAAGCGGGAATACCGGAGCACACCGCCCGGTTGAGAGCAGTAGATGACATGCCCAGATCAATGATTGGGCGTGAAGGGAGGACCTCATGGCACGCAGCACCGCGCGTCCCGTCGTCAAGCTGAAGTCGACGGCCGGGACCGGCGTCACCTACGTGACGCGAAAGAACCGTCTCAGCGACCCCGACCGGCTCGTCCTGCGCAAGTACGACCCGGTCGCCGGCCGGCACGTCACCTTCCGCGAGGAACGCTGAACCACGCCGTCCGCCCCACCGGGCGGACGGCACCGAGGAAAGAAGCACCATGAGGTCTGGCATCCACCCCGCATCCCGGCCCGTCGTCTTCCGCGACCGCGCCGCCGACGCGCTCTTCCTGATCCGCTCCACCGCCACGTCGTCCAAGACGTTCGTGTGGGAGGACGGCGTCACCTACCCGCTGATCGACGTGGAGGTCTCGTCGGCCGGCCACCCCTTCTACACCGGCACCGCGCGCGTCATGGACAGCGCCGGCCGCGTCGAACGCTTCGAGCGCCGCTACGGCCGCCCGGCCACCCCGCGCCCCTGACCCCGGCGCATACGAGCACGAGGAGCAGCCCGCCATGAAGGTACGCAGGTCACTGCGCTCACTGAAGTCGAAGCCCGGCGCCCAGGTGGTGCGCCGCCGCGGCACGGTCTTCGTCATCAACAAGAAGAATCCCCGCTTCAAGGCGCGCCAGGCCTGACACCGCGCGCCGAGAAGGCGACCGGCCCGGTTCCCCCCTGCCCTGGGGAGGCGGGCCGGTCCCGCGTCCGCGGGGCCGGACGAGGCCACCGGGGACACCGCTTCCACCGCCCCGGCCGCCCGGCGGCGGGCACACCGGTCGCCGGACGCCGAGCCCCAGTGCTACAACAGGGGAATGAGCGGACGCTCCCGCCGGCCATGGAGGCGAGCGGCGGCGCAGCCCGGCACGCGGAGATCGTCCGAGCCGTCCCGTCGCCCGGGACCGTGGCCGTCGGCGGGCCGCCGCCACAGCACGTCGTCCCTCAGCGTGCGCACGCTCGCCGCCCAGGTCTTCCTGCTCCAGGCCGTCATCGTGCTGCTGGTGGTCGCGGCCTCGTCCGCGGCCCTCGTACTGCAGGGCCGGTACGACGGCGCGCACAACGCCGCCGACCGTTCGCTGGCCGCCGCGGAGGCGTTCGCCCACGCGCCCGGAACGGCACTCGCCCTGCAGACGCACGCCACGGCACAGCTCCAGGCGGCGACGGAGCAGGCGCAAAAGGGCTCCGGCGTCGACTTTTTGAGCGTCCTGAACAGGGACGGCGTCCGCATCGCCGACACCGACTCCTCGCTGGTCGGCACCAAGGCCACGGGCCTCGGCCGCGCCACCGCGGGGGAGTCGTTCACGGAGCCCTTCAACGGCCGGCCGAACGACGCCGTACGCGCGGTCGTCCCCGTGATGGACGCCGGCAGACGGGTGATCGGCATGATCGCCGCCGGAATCCAGTTCGAGACCCTCGGCCATGTGCTGGACAAGCGGCTGCCGATACTGCTCGGCGCCGGCGCGGTGGCCCTCGTCCTCGCCACCGCCGGCACGGCACTGGTCAGCCGGCGGCTGCTCCGGCAGACCCGCGGCCTCGGCCCGGCCGAGATGACCCGGATGTACGAGCACCACGACGCCGTGCTGCACGCGGTGCGCGAAGGGGTCCTGATCATCGGCGACGACGGACGGCTGCTGCTCGCCAACGACGAGGCCCACCGACTGCTCGGCTTCCCCGGGACCGCCGACCAGCGGCAGGTCACGGACCTGGGCCTCGGGCCCGCCCTGACCCGCATGCTGGTGGCGGGGGAGGCCGCCTCCGACGAGGTGATCCGGGTCGGGGACCGGCTGCTCGCCGTGAACATACGGCCCACCGCGCCGTACGGCGGCGCACCCGGCCTGGTGGCCACCTTCCGCGACACCACCGAACTGGCGGCGCTGTCCGGCCAGGCCGAGGTGGCGCGGGGCCGGCTGGCGTTCCTCTACGAGGCCGGCACCCGGATCGGCACCACCCTCGACGTGGAGCGCACGGCCGAGGAACTCGCCGAGGTGGCGGTCCCGCGCCTGGCGGACGTCGTCACCGTGGAACTCCTCGACTCCGTGCTGCGCGGCGAGGAGCCCACCGGCGCCGTCCACCGGATGCGGCGCACCGCGCTGCGCGAGTCGCGGACCGGGCACCCGCTGCAGCCCGTGGGCGACCTGATCCGGTTCGTGGTGGCCGACACCCCGATGGTGGCCGCGCTGCAACGCGGCAAGGCCGTCCTGGTGCCGGACCTGCACACCGCCCAGGACTGGCGGGCCCAGGACCCGGAGGGAGCGCGACAGGCGCTGGAGTACGGCATCCACTCGCTGATCACCGTCCCGCTGCGGGCCCGCGGCGTCGTCCTCGGCATGGTGAACTTCTGGCGGGACGCGGGCAACCCGCGGTTCGAGGACGAGGACATCGCGGTGGCCGAGGAACTGGTCGCCCGGGCGGCCGTGGCGATCGACAACGCGCGCCGCTTCTCCCGCGAGCACGCCCTCGCCGTCACGCTCCAGCGCAGCCTGCTGCCCCTGGACCTGCCCGACCAGGACGTCCTGGAGATCGCCTCCCGCTACCTGCCGGCACGGTCCGGCGTGGGCGGGGACTGGTTCGACGTCATCCCGCTGCCCGGCTTCCGGGTGGCACTGGTCGTCGGCGACATCGTGGGCCACGGGCTGCACGCCGCGGTGACCATGGGACGGCTGCGCACCGCGGTGCTGAACTTCTCCTCGCTCGACCTGGCCCCGGACGAGCTCCTGGGACACCTCGACGAGATGGTGACCCGCCTCGACGGCCAGACGGCCACGGACAGCGACGACCACGCCCCCCTCACCGGCGCCACCTGCCTCTACGCCATCTACGACCCGGTCGCCGGCACCTGCACCCTCTCCCGGGCCGGGCACATCGCGCCCGCCGTGGTGGACGCCCGCGGCACGGTGACCTTCCCCGACGTCCCCCTCTCGCCGCCCCTGGGCGTGGGCGGCCACCCCTTCGAGGCCGGTGAACTGCGCCTTGCGGAGGGCAGCCGGCTCGTCCTGTTCACCGACGGCCTGATCGAGGACCACGGACGGGACGTCGACGAGGGCCTGGCAGTCCTCCGCTCGACCATCGGCCACGCCGGCCAGACACCGGAGGACACCTGCCGCGCCCTCATGGAGACGATGCTCCCCGAGCACCCCAGCGACGACGTGGCGCTGCTGGTCGCCGAGACCCGGCTGCTCGACCCGTCCCGCGTCGCGACCTGGGACGTGCCGTCCGAGGTGCGGGCGGTCTCCGAGGTGCGGGCGGACGTCAGCCGCCGCCTGGACGCATGGGGCCTGCAGGACAGTGTGTTCAGCACGGAACTGATCCTCAGCGAACTCCTCACCAACGCCGTCCGCTACGGCGCCCCACCGGTGCGGGTCAGGCTGCTGCTGGGCACCACCCTGGTCTGCGAGGTGTCGGACGGCAGCAACACCTCACCCCGGCTGCGGCGCGCGGCCACCACCGACGAGGGAGGCCGCGGCCTGTTCCTGGTCTCCCAGTTCGCCCACCGCTGGGGCACCCGCTACGCCCCGCAGGGCAAGGTCATCTGGGCCGAGCAGACGCTGGACCAGAGCCCGGAACCGGACCCGACCGCACTGTTCGACGCCATGGCCTGGTGAGACCGCAAGGTCGCGCACCGACACACGAACCGGGAGGAGGCCCGCGATGGCGACGCTGTTGTCCGTCAACGTGGGAATGCCCAAGGACGTGCCCTGGCACGGACGAACCGTCCACACCGCCGCCTGGAAAACCCCCGTGCAGGGCCCGCGCACGGTGCGACGGCTGAACGTCGAGGGCGACGGGCAGGGCGACCTGGCGGGCCACGGGGGCGAGATGCGCGCCGTCCTCGTCTACCAGGCGCAGTCCTACGCCTACTGGCGCGAGCAACTCGGCCGCGACGACCTGACCTTCGGGATCTTCGGTGAGAACTTCACCGTGGACGGCCTGCCGGACGACGAAGTGTGCATCGGGGACCGGTACCGCATCGGCGACGCCGAGTTCGAGGTCAGCCAGCCCCGGGTCACGTGCTACCGCGTCGGTATGCGTCTGGGCGAACCCGCCATGGCCTCCCTCCTGGTCGCCCACCACCGCCCCGGCTTCTACCTGCGTGTGATCACCGAGGGCCGTGTCCGGGCGGGTGACGACATCGTCCTCACCCGCAGGGGTCCGGAGGAACTCAGCGTCGCCGACACCGACGCGCTGCTCTACCTCCCCGACCGCGACCCGGCGCGCCTGCGCAGGGCCCTGAACATCCCCGCCCTCAGCCCCGGGTGGCAGCAGTCCTTCCGCGAACTCGCCGCAGCCTCGCCGCCCCCCGAAGGACCCGCACGCACGGGCTTCCGGCCCATGCGTGTCGCGCGCATCACCCCCGAGACCCCCACGGTGTCGTCGATCCACCTCACCACCACCGACGGCAGCCCCGTGCCCCAGGGCCGCCCCGGCCAGTACCTCTCCCTCCGGCTCAGCACCGGCGACGGCACCCCGGCCGTGCGCAGCTACTCCCTGTCCGCCACGCCCACGGCCGACTCCTACCGGATCAGCGTCAAACACGAGCCGCACGGACACGTCAGCGGCTACCTCCACGCCACGCTGCATCCCGGAGACCTGGTCGACATCGCCGGCCCCCACGGCACGTTCCTCCTGCGCGAAGGCAGCCGCCCGGTCGTCCTCGCCTCCGCCGGGATCGGTGTCACGCCGGTGCTCGCCATGCTCCACCGGCTCGCCGCCGACCAGGACCCCCGCCCCCTGTGGTGGATCCACACCGCCCACGACCGCGCCCACCACGCCTTCGCGGACGAGAGCCACGCACTGCTGGCCCGCCTCCCCGACGCACACGAGCACCTCTACTACACCGCCGAGACCGTCCCCCACCCCGACCGGCCACCCCAGATCACGGAGGGACGTCCCACCGGCCGGCCACCCCACGACACGGAAGGGCGCCTCACCGACCGGCCGCCGCAGGTCACCGAGGGGCGCCCCACCGCCAGGACCCTCGCGGCCCTGGGCATTCCCGCCGAGGCCGACGCCTACCTCTGCGGACCGACCGCCTTCATGGACGCCCTCGGCGACTGCCTGCGCGACCAGGGCCTGCGCCCCGAGCGGATCCACACCGAACAGTTCGGCGCCCTGCCCGCCGTCAACCCAGGCATCGGCCCCTCCACCGCGGTGCGGCCGCACCAGCCACCCGGCCCACCGGGCCCAGGACCACGCGTCACCTTCGCCCGCAGCGGCATCACCACCGCATGGTCGCCCGCCTACCCCTCACTCCTGGACCTCGCCGAAGCCTGCGACATCCCCACCCGCTGGTCCTGCCGCACGGGTGTCTGCCACACCTGCGTCACCCCGCTCGTGTCGGGCGACATCACCTACGCCACCCAGCCGCTCGAACTCCCCGAGCCCGGAACCACCCTGGTCTGCTGCGGCCGCCCGGCCACCGAAGTGGTCCTGGACCTCTAGCGAACCCCTCGCGGCGCACTCCGGGTGGCGGGCGCTTCCACGACGTCCCCCACGGCCGCCGCATCGACGGCGTCCGGGCCCACCACCTCCGGGCCCACCCCGGGGTCCCCGGCCGAGACCTCCGTACGACCCTTCTCCGTCGCCGCGGACAGCGCGACGAGGGCCGCCACGAGCAGGCCGGCGACCACTGCGGGCGCGGGAGCCCGGGCGGCCGCCAGGACCCCGACCGCCACCACGGGGAACGCGGCCTCGGCGAGCCCGCCTCGCCGGTGCTGCCGGACCCGGAGGGCCCACACGGTGACGAGGAAGATCGCGAGCGGCACGGTGACCGCCGCTCCGGCAGCCGCGGGCGGGGTCTCGGTGCCGCCCGCGACGACATGCGCGTACGCCGCCAGACCGGCCCCCTCGGCGGCGGCCGAGGCGAAGATCAGGTAGTGGCCGTACGCCCAGACGAACCTCTTGCGGTGCGCCCGGTAGTCCGTGGCGAGCAGGGTGTGGGCAGGCCGGGAGAAATACAGCCACCACATGGCGAAGACCATGACCAGGCCGCCCGCCGCGAGCGCGGACAGGGCACCGGCGCCGTGATGCCGGTCGAAGGCGCCGCGCACCGCCCTGGTGGCGGCCGCGACGGACTACCGAGCACGATGAGGGTGAACAGCTCGTACCGCTCACCGATGTGGTGCGGATGCCACGGGGTCATCCCGGCGGACTGCGCCCACACCGGCACGGAGAGCTCGGCGACCACCATCACCAGGATCGACGGCAGCCGCACCGCGGCGGGCATGAACGCCGCACCGATCCATCCCGCCTGGCACACCGTCACCCCGATGGCGAAGCGCAGCGCCGTGCGCCTGCGCCCCGCATCGGAGCGGGCGGCACGCAGCCACAGGGCGGCCAGCGAAGTCCGCAGCACGACGTAGCCGAGCGTGATGACCCGGAGGTCCCCGTCCGCGAACGCCCGTGGGACACCGGCGGCCAGCACGAGGGAGCCCGTGATCTGGACCAGCACCGTCAGCCGGTAGGGCACGTCGTCCGGGTCGTACGCCGACGCGAACCAGGTGAAGTTCATCCAGGCCCACCAGATGGTGAAGAACACCAGCGCGAAGCGCAGCGAGCCGGTGGCGTACTGCCCGGCCGCGACCGCCGAACTCAGACTCGCCGACGCCTCCGCCACCGCGATGACGAAACACAGGTCGAAGAGAAGCTCCAGCGAAGTGGCGGTCCGGTGCGGCTCCCCGGGGTCCCGCCCCGACATGACACCGCCCTGCCCCGGCC
>NZ_JAJSZC010000089.1:0-29572 GCF_036815105.1 Streptomyces sp. IBSBF 3136 | reverse complement strand
CCCCACTCGTGCAAGGAACCTCTCCACGTGGGCGGTTGGGAGGGATCGGGCGTATCGGGCGCATCGCAGGGTACGTGAGTGGTGCACCGGCCCCGCAGGCCCAGCAGTGGAACCCTGCTCCTCCTGTCTGCGGGGCCGCTGCGCACGGCTCCTGCTCGACACATCGGCCCGGGCAGGCCACAACAGTCGACAGCGTGGTCAGGGCTGCACGAGGCGGTGCAGGGCGAGGCGGGCGAGGGGCGTGTAAGCGAGCGGAACGAGCTGCTGTCGTGCGAGTGCGGCTGTCGGCGGCCGCCATGGGCACCTGGACGTCATCGTTTGGACGACATCGGGTTTGTCATCTACTGGATGACGTGTTACAACGGATTCAGTGCAGCGCATTGGCAGCAACTGCCTGAACTCCCCGGAGGTGTTTTTCCGATGTTGATGCGCACCGACCCCTTCCGTGAGCTCGACCGGCTCGCTCAGCAGCTGACCGGGCCGGCGACCTGGTCCAGGCCGTCCGCGATGGCGATGGACGCCTACCGCGAGGGGGACGAGTACGTCGTCGCCTTCGATCTCCCCGGCGTCAGCGCGGAGGCGATCGACATCGACGTCGAACGGAACATGCTGACCGTCAAGGCCGAACGCCGGCCCGTGGCGAAGTCGGACAACGTGCAGATGGAACTCTCCGAGCGGCCGCTGGGCGTCTTCTCCCGCCAGATCGTGTTGGCCGACACGCTGGACACCGAGCGCATCTCCGCTCACTACGAGGCCGGGGTGCTCACCCTGCGCATCCCGATCACCGAGCGCGCCAAGCCCCGCAAGATCGCCATCAGCGGGGCAGCGGACCGCCAGGAGATCTCCGGCTGAGCCGGACGGCAGACGCTGATCGGCAGCGGACGGCGGGCATACGACCTGCACTCGCCCGCCCTCCGTGCCCGAGCACGGACCCGGTGCACGGGGCTGAGCCGGCCCGGTACCGGGGCCGGCCGCGCGCCAAGGCGGCTCCTCGCGCCGGGCGGCACGCAGCAGAGTGGGGACCTGCCCGGCGTCAGAGCCGGGCGTGTCAACCGGCTGCGCCGACGTCCCGCGAGGCGGTGTCCAGCAGACAGTCGATCATGCTTGCGTGTTCAGTGTGCTCTAGCCGGTCCACCGACCGTCACCTGCGCCACGGCTGAGGAAGGGCGCGGGGCGCAGGGGTAGCCGCACCGCCGGACTCGCACCGGTGAGGATTCACGATGTTCACCGAGCGCGCGCTCGGTGAACATCGTGGGCGCGCCCCATGGCGGTGCCTCCCGCCACTGTCCGGAGGCTGACGTGGTGATGGCGGCCTGGCACACCGGCACGCCTGGCACGGCTCTTTGGCGGCCGGCGGCAGCGCGACAGGTGCACGCCTGCGCGCTGCCGCCGGTCGCCGTCAGCGCCTGCCACCCACCGCTATCTGCAATGAGCGGGAACAGGAGGCAGCAGTGGCCTCCGTGGCGACGTGAACCTCGCGGTCAGGCGGTGTTCACGTCGCAGGCGTAGGTGGCGGAGCCGGAACCGGCGTAGGACTCGAGGTCCAGGTAGTACGTTCCGCTGCCCGAGGCCGTGCGGGTGTAGGTGAGGGACTCGTCGCTGCCCCGGCCGTCGTTCACCGACCTGGTGAGCGTGCTCCCGGACGCATCGAGAAGGTAGACATCCGCGTCGTAGGCGTCCGGGATGGCGCAGGAGATCGCCGCGGTTTCGCCGGAGGCGAGCGTGAACTTGAAGTAGTCCCGGTCGGAGGAAGTGCTCAGGGCGCCGGACACTGTCACCGGGGGAGTGCTCGACGTGATGTCGTCGGCGGTGGAGCGGGAGTCGTTCGGCTCGCTCTCGTTCACTGTCGTGCCGCCCCCCGAAGTTCCGCAGCCGGTTTCGGGTGTGCCGTCGTACAGGTTGGCGTCGGGCACGCCGTTGTTGACGCTGCGCCGGTAGTAGCCGCAGGCGGGGCGGTTCTTGAAGTCGAACGTCTGACCGTCGGTGAGGTGCCAGATCTTGTAGTTCGAGAAGGTCAGAGGCTTGCCGGAGGCGGCCTGCTCCGGCTGGTGGTCGCCGAGGACGACGTAGGCGTCGCTGCCGTACAGCGTGCCCAGTCCGTTCTTGTCGATGTAGAGGGAACTGCCTCCTTCGTCTATGCCCACGCCCCACGCCTTGCCCTGTGTGGTCAGGCCGTCCTTGATGGCGCGCGCGACGAACGCCATGGTGCGGCCCATGCGGTCGCGGGCGACGAAGTGGGAGTCGTTGATCGTGTCAGCGTAGTTCGGCCAGTTGAACATGCCGGTCGTGAACGTGACGGACTTGTCGTAGGGGTTGGCGAGCGCGTCGGTCGAGGGCGCACTCGCAGTGCAAGCGTCGTACACGATGGAGCTGTTGATGTGCAGGCCGGCGCTGCCGCCTCCCGAGCCACCGCCCTTGGCGACGACGGACTGCACCAAGGCCTGGAGAGCGGTGCCCTTCCAGGCGGCGTAGCGGCACTGGTCACCGCCTGCGAAATAGACGAACTCCGCGTTGCGGATGTCGGTGTTCAGCTGGGTGTTGTTGCCGTCGGACGCGGTGGTGAGCGTCCAGGTGGTGCACGAGTTGACACCGGAGAGCCCGGTGATCGTGTCGCATTCGGGTGTCTTCCCGCCCGAGGTGGGGGCCGAGCCGGCCAGCACGACCACGTCGAGGCTTCCGGTGCCGCCGCGGATCGCGTCGATGGCCCTCGTCATGGAGCCACCGAGGACGCTGCCGTCGCCGTTCATGGTGAAGGCGGGGCCGGACCAGCTCGATCGGCTGACGTCGGTTGCGCTGCCGAGGCGGATGCGGTCCGCGGAGGCATGGGCGGGGTCACTGGTGACGGCGAGGGTCGTGGCGGCCGCCACGACCACAAGGACCGAGGCGAGAGGTCTGCTCAGGGCGCGTGAGGTCATCGGTGCTCCTGGGGGTGCGGGACGAAGTGGGGGTGAGGGAACGAGCCGCCCATGCCCCGCTCCTGACGGATCAACAGCAGGGCTCCAGACGGCAGTAGCGGAACATACAAGCAGCTGGTTGTTACGGGAAGATGTAAAACGAAAGTCGCGGAGAGGGGCTTCGCAGGAGCGCGAAAGACCCCTCATCAACGCCCATTTCGGAACTTCTCGCGGCACCTCGGTCGAGTTACCGGAATGTAATCGGCATTACATCTATGCATGACTAGCGCGCAGATGTAGTTTCCTGATCTGTCAGAGGGCGAGGGCAGACCTCCCCCGGCAGCACTTCTCGAGAGGGACCGATCGTGATGCCACATTCCTCCCGCCGCACCGTGATCAGTGCCGCGACCGCCGTCGTGGCGCTGATGGCGTCGAGTGCCTGCGACGACGGGTCGGACACCGGCGAGGCCGCTTCGGCCAGTACCGTGAAGGTCGCCGGAGTGACGGTGAAGAAGGACAAGGCCCTGCACGACGCCCTGCCCGCCGGCATCAAGAAGTCCGGAACGGTCCACGTCGCCACCGACGTGCCCTACGCGCCCTTCGAGATGTTCGTCAGTGAGGGCGGCAAGGAGCTCACCGGACTCGACTACGACCTCGGCCGGGCCATCGGAGCGAAGCTCGGGGTGAGGTTCGTCTTCACCCCGCAGAAGTTCGACGGCATCGTGCCCGCCCTGCAGGCCGGCAAATTCGACGCCGCGATGTCGGCGATCACGGACAACAAGGACCGCCAGAAGGTCGTCGACTTCGTCGACTACTCCCAGTCCGGGTCCGGCGTCCTGGTCGCCAAGGGCAACCCGAAGAAGATCACCACGCTGACCGACCTGTGCGGGTCGCCGGTCGCCGTGCAGGCCGCAACCAACCAGCTGAAGCTGCTCACCGAGACGCAGGCCGACTGCACCGCGGCAGGCAAACCCAAGATCGCCATCTCTACCTTCCCGAAGGACTCCGACGCGCAACTGGCGCTACGGTCGGGGAAGGTCGTGGCCGACGTGCTGACCAAGCCCGCCGCGGGCTGGACCGCGAAGACGGCCGACGGCGGCAAGGCCTTCGAGCTGGTGGAGGACCCCAAGGCGCCGGGCGGCTACCACGCCTCGCCCAACGGCATCGCCGTCAGCAAGAAGCTGCCCGAACTCACCGAGGCGGTGCAGAAGGCCCTCCAGGCCCTCATCGACGACGGCACGGCCACCAAGATCTTCGACAAGTACGGCGTCGCCTCGATCGCCGTCGAAGAAGCCACCCGCAACGCGGCGGTGGACTGACGATGCCCGCCACCTCCACACCGTTGAGTGCCTCACCGCAGCGCGCGTCCGCCCCCGACCACATCGACATCGTCCCGGTGAGGCACTACGGCCGCTGGGCCGCCGCCGTGGCTGCCGTGGCGGCCGTCGGCGGACTGATCGGCTCACTGGCCAAGAACGCCAACCTGCACTGGGACGTCATCGGCCACTACCTCTTCGCCGGCCTCATCTTCGACGGTCTGGCGACGACGCTGTGGCTGACCGCCGCGGCCATGGCCCTCGGTCTCGTCCTGGGCACCCTGATCGCGGTCATGCGCCTGTCCGCCAACCCCGTCCTGTACGGACTCTCCTCCCTGTTCGTCTGGATCTTCCGGGGAACGCCGCTGCTGGTCCAGATCATCTTCTGGGGCTATGCCGCGGCTCTGTACAAGAAGGTGCTGGTCGGCATCCCGTTCACCCACATCACGTTCGTCCAGGCCGATACGAACTCCCTGCTCACTCCGGCGGTCGCGGCCTTGCTCGCACTCGGCCTGAACGAGGCGGCCTACGCGAGCGAGATCGTCCGCGCCGGCATCCAGTCGGTCGACCCGGGACAGACGGAGGCGGCCCACTCGCTCGGCATGCGACCCGCCCTGACCATGCGCCGGATCGTCCTTCCCCAGGCCATGCGGGTGATCATCCCCCCGATGGGCAACGAGACAATCAACATGCTGAAGATGACGGCGCTCGTCTCCGTCATCGCCGCCCACGACCTGATGTCGAACATCCAGGACGTGTACGCGCAGAACTACCAGGTCATCCCCATGCTCGTGGTCGCCAGCATCTGGTACCTGGCCCTGGTCAGCCTGCTGAGCATCCCCCAGGCCTGGATGGAGCGACGCTACGGTCGCGGCACTTCGCAGGGCGGCCGGACATCCGCCGTGCAGCGCATGTTCGCAGGCGCCGTCGCGCTGGGCCGCGCCAAGAAGGAGTCGGACCGATGACCACGCCCATGGTGCACGCACAGGGCGTGCGCAAAGACTTCGGCAAGCTCGAGGTGCTCAAAGGCATCGACCTGACCGTCGGCGCGGGAGAAGTGTGCTGCCTGCTGGGCCCCTCGGGCTCGGGCAAGTCCACGTTCCTGCGCTGCATCAACCACCTCGAGAGGGTCGACGGCGGCCGGCTCTCCGTCGACGGCCAGCTCGTGGGCTACCGCCGGCAGGGCGACCGACTGCACGAACTGCGTGAGCGGGAGGTCGCCGCACGCCGCCGTGACATCGGCATGGTCTTCCAGCGCTTCAACCTCTTCCCCCATCTGACGGCACTGGAGAACGTGACCGAGGCACCCGTACGCGTCGCGGGTGCCAGCCGCGCCGAGGCACAAGAAGACGGTATGCGCCTCTTGGAGCAGGTCGGCCTCGCCGACCGCGCCGGGCACTACCCCGCACAGCTCTCCGGCGGACAGCAGCAGCGGGTCGCCATCGCCCGCGCCCTGGCCATGAAACCGAAGCTGATGCTGTTCGACGAGCCGACCTCGGCACTCGACCCGGAACTGGTCGGGGACGTCCTGGACGTCATGCGGCACCTCGCCGCCGACGGCATGACCATGGTCGTCGTCACCCACGAGATCGGCTTCGCCCGCGAGGTGGGCGACACCGCCGTCTTCATGGACGAAGGCGTCGTCGTCGAAGCCGGACACCCCCAGCAGGTACTCGTCGACCCCGAGCAGGAACGCACCCGCGGATTCCTCTCGAAGGTCCTGTGAGCGCCCCGGTCCGTCAGCGGTCGCGCACCGCAGCACTGCTGACGCTCGCCCGTGCCCACCAGCCCCGATACCTGCGGGAGTTGGCGGAGCTCGTCGCGATCGACTCCGGCTCGTACAGCCCCGCAGGCGTCAACCGCGTCGGCGCGATCGTCGACGACCGGCTGCGGGCCCTCGGATTCGACACCCGCCGCCTGAGCCTGCCGCCCGTCGGCACTCTCGCCACCGGCGACCTGGTACTGGCGCGCAAGAAGGGGTCACTCTCCGTCGAGGACGGCGGCCGTCGCATTCTCCTCGCCGCGCACCTGGACACCGTCTTCGAGGACGGGACGGCCGCGGCACGGCCGTTCGCCCTGGTCGGCTCGCACGCCCGCGGACCAGGGGTGAGCGACGACAAGGGCGGCCTCGTAGCCGGTCTCGCGGCACTGCGCATCCTTGAGGAAACGGGCTTCCAGGAGTACGCCGAGCTGGTGTTCCTTGCCGTCCCCGACGAGGAGATCGGCTCCCCGGCGAGCCGCCCCCTCACCGAGGAGACGGCGCACGGCATGCACTACGCCCTGGCGCTGGAGTGCGCCCGGGAGAACGGCGACGTCGTGATCGCCCGCAAGGGCATCGCCGACTTCCGGCTCACCGTCACGGGCCGCGCCGCCCACGCCGGCATCGAACCGGAACGGGGTGCCAACGCCGCGCTGGCGGCGGCCCACCTCACCGTCGCCCTCCAAGGGCTCAACGGCCGCTGGGACGACGTGACGGTCAACGTCGGAATGGTGCACGCCGGCACCCGCATCAACATCGTCTGCCCCGAGGCAGAACTGCACGTCGAGGTCCGCTCGGCGACGACGCGAGGCATCCGGCAGGCCCGGCGGGCGATCGAGGAACTCGCCGCACGTCCAGCGGTCGCCGGGACCACCGTGACGGTGGAGCAGCTCGACCTCTGCCCGCCGATGGAGGACACCGACGCCGCGCGGCATCTCCTGCGCACCGCCCAGTCCATCGGCGCAGAAATGGGATTGTCCATCGGGGCGGCCGCCACCGGCGGAGTGGGCGACGCGAACCTGATCGCCGGCGCGGGTGTGCCCGTGCTCGACGGACTGGGACCGGTAGGTGGCGGCGATCACAGCCCGCAGGAGTGGCTGGACACCACCACCGTCGCCACTCGTGTCGCCCTGCTCGCCTCGCTCATCGCCGAACTCGGGCGCGAGCACCGCCTGCCGCCCGATCCGGCGGCCTAGGCCGGCTCCGCCGTCCCCGCGCGGGCGGTTCCGCCACCACCCGGCGCAGCAACCGTCCGCACCAGCCGTTGCCCCACCCCGCCTGGCGCACGGCCGCCCACAGCACATCACCCACGTCCGCACACTCCCTGGAGGCACCTCATGCGCACTGCGCACAGAGCCGGTCGCACCGCCCTGGCCGCGAGCACCACGCTCCTGCTGGCTCTGACAGTCGCTCCGGCAGCCGTCGCACACCCGGCCGCCGGACACCGCTCCGCCGGGTCGCTCGTCCTGGTCGGCGGCGGGCTGAAGGACGACAACGACCAGGTGTACGGCGAGATCATCGACCGGGCCGGCGGCAAGGGAGTCGCCCGGATCGGCGTGCTGACCGCCGCCTCCGTGCCCGAGAGCCAGGACCCGAACGCCGGTGACCCGGCCACGTGCTCCAACTCCGCCTGCAACGGCGCCTATTACGCCGACCTGTTCACCCGTCACGGTGCCGCCGACGCGGAGTGGATCCCCGTCGACCTCGACCACGTCGCCGCAGCCGACTCCGACCGCGTCGTCGCGCAGGTCAACAGCATGACCGGGTTCTTCTTCGGCGGCGGCGACCAGTACCGGTATGTGACCAGCCTGCTGCACGGCTCCAGCCACACCGACTCCAAGGTGCTGGCCGCCATCCGTGCCAAGCTCGCCCAGGGCGCCGTGGTGGCCGGATCGAGCGCCGGTGCCCAGATCGCGGCCGGGGCCGACATGATCACCGGTGGCGACTCCTACGAGGCCCTGCGGGACGGCAGCACACCCGGCTACTTCGACGACGCCTCCAAGCTCGGCTACCTGCCCGAGGGCGGCTTCGGCTTCCTTCGCTCAGGACTGCTGGACACGCACACCGGCACCTCCGGCCGTGAGGGCCGCTCGCTGCGCCTGGCCGCCGACACGGGCCACCAGCGCATCTACGCGCTCGAGGAGAACACCGCACTCGTCGTCGAGCAACCGGGATCGCCCGACGAGAGCATGCGCGTCGTCGGCCCCCAGGGCCTGGCGGTGTTCGATCTGCGGCACACCCGCGTGGGTCGACGTAACGGAGGCTGGTCGCTCACCGGGGCCACCTACGACTACCTCACCGACGGTGACCGCTACGAGCCGCGCCGCTGGCGGGTACGGCCGGCATCCGACAAGAAGCGGCTGCACCCCCTGGACCGCACTCCGGTGCCCGCGAACAACGACGTCTTCTACTCCCTCGCCAACGACGACGGCGTCCCCTACAGCTTCCTGGGCACCGCACGCGCCCTCGCGCAGTCCGCGGGGCAGCGGGAGGCCACTGCCACCACATACGAGTCCGGCCCGCGGTTCACCGTCACCTTCCACAAGGACCGGCACTTCACGCCCCTGACGAACGACGGCACCACGGCGGACACCCTCATCGGGATGACCGTGTCCATCACCCCCCAGTGAGGCTTCCCGCGCAGGCCGGGCCGAGGGCTCCCCGAGAAGGGGGCGACAGAGCCCTCGGCCCCCGGATGGGCGGGAAATGCACAGGGCTCGGTCCTCCACCGGGCGCCCCGGGCCCTGTACCTGCCCCGTAGGCTCCATGGACAAGGCCTCCCGGCTCGGAAAAGGAACTTCTCGATGGCTTCAGGCACGCTCGCCGACAAAATCCGGCTCAAGCTGGGTGAACTCAGCCCTGCCGAACGCAAGGTCGGCAGGGTCATGCTGGCGGGATATCCCGCACCCGGATTCGAGACCATCGCAACCATCGCGGAGCGTGCCGCGGTCAGCGCACCGACCGTCCTCCGGTTCGTCGCACGCCTCGGCTTCCGCGGCTACCCCGAGTTCCAGGCGGCCCTGCGCGACGAACTCGAGGAACGCAGCGCCTCACCGCTGGTGCTGTACGAGTCGGCCGCCCTGACCCGATCCGACGACCTCGACCACTCGGAGGCCGACGAACCGCTGCTGAAGAGCGGCAGCAGGCTGTTCGCCGCCGCGCTCACCCAGTCCCTGGCCGAACTCCCGCCGCACGACCTCGACCGAGCCACTCAACTCCTCGCCGACCCCAAACGACGGATCGTCCTCGCCGGCGGCCGGTTCACCCACCTGCTGGCTCAGTACCTGGGTCTTCACCTCATGCAGCTACGCGACGACGTGGCTTTCCTCCCCGATCGTGACGTCGAGCGCACCGCCGCCCTGGCCGCGCTGACACGCCGCGACGTGCTCGTCGTCTTCGACTACCGGCGCTACGAGGAGGACAAGGTGGCCATGGCTCAGCTGGTGCGGGAGCGGGGCGGCAAGGTCGTTCTCTTCACCGACACGTGGCTCTCACCGGTGACCGCGCACTCGGAGGTCGTCCTGCCCAGCCAGGTCACGTCGCCCTCGCCGTACGACAGCCTGGTCCCGACGATGGCCGTGATCGAGACCGTCGTCGCGTCGGTCATCGTGTCGCTGGGCGAGGCTGCGCACCAACGCCTGCGGCACGGAGAGAACATCGCCCAGAGAATCGGCCTGGTCTGACCGGCGGCGCCTCGCCTCCTCGATTCACGCACCACCACATCGGCGCCTGCAGCAACGCGGCGTGAAGCCGTAGGACTGTGCTCTCCTGGCGCAGGACCTCGCCGCAGGACGGGCAGACCACCTGAGGTCGGGTGTCGTGGCCGAACGGGGTGTGGTGCCTGATCACCGGGATCCCCTCGTCGTCGGCGAGCCGGCGGTCGCCGGAGGCGTTGATCGCGGCGACTACACCGAACAAGTCGCGCTCATCAGCCGCACCTGCGCCCGAAGAAGTCGCGCTCATCAGCCCGCACCTGCGCCCGCATCCGCGCTGAGGCTCTCGCTCCTCCCGCGACGACCAAACCGCGCGGTGTCATTCGGGGCCGCTCATCCGCGCGATGACAGTGGGGCGATGCAAAGGCCTAGGCCACGCGGTGGGGCTTGTGGTGAGTGACGAGCAGGCGGGTGTCGGCGAAGAGGTCGTCGCGGCCGGTGCACCGGCGGGCGTTGCCCAGGGGGCCCTCGGCCAGGGCGTCGAGGGTGGCGTCGGGTGCTGTCGCCGGGTGGAGGGTGAGGGTGATGTCGGCGCGAGGGCGGGCCGGGTGGCCGGTGAGACGGACCTTCGCCCGGTCGATGCCCGGCAGGGAGCCGGCTTCCTCCGCGATCGCGTCGCTGAGAGCACCGTGGCTGAGCTCGACGCCTTGTTGCGCTCGGTCTGTGCCGACGGGCACCGCCGAGGGACGGTGCCGACTGAGCTGGGCGAGCAGCCACCACAGCGCGAGCAGGACGACGAGGGTCAAAGCGGCGATCACCGCGGGCCACCACCAGCCCTGGCTACTCCAGCGGGCCCGGTCGGCGGAACCGACAAGGACGTCGTGGGGGGCCGTCAGGGGCCAGCCGGCGGGCGGTGTCAGCTCCAGCCGCCGGTACAGGTCGCACCCGGCGGCGATGATCAGCAGCCCGCCGCCCAGCAGGACCAGACCGGTGACGCCCAGCAGGACGCGGTTGAGGACGGGACGCTGCGTCATGGCACGCTCCGGTGCTCGGTGCTCATCGAAGGCTCCGCTGCCGAACGCGGACGGCGATCCGCGGGGGATGGGAAAGGGCGAGCCGGTCGCGTTCGTCGCCGAGAGCGGCGGTGAGGTCGGTTTTCACCTGCTGCGGAGCGCGGAAGTGGACATCGACGCGTGCCCGGATGCGGTGGCGGCCCATGCGGATGCGCGCGGTGCGGACGCCGGGCACCCGCAGGGCTGCGTCACGCAGAAGAACGGCGGCACTGCCGCGGTCCAGCTGTGCACGCACCTTTGCCGGGGACCGCATGGGCATCAGACGCCGCAGACCCGGGGTGAGCGCCAGGACGACGAGCCACAGTCCGACGACGACCGCGAGGGCCGCCCCGGTGAGCATCCACACATCGTCCACGGGACGGGTGGCCAGGGCGTCGGCCACCTCCCGCCGCCAGGCCGCTGCCCGGCGTCCCGCCCGCACGGCGACGACGTCGATCAGCGCCGCACCTGCCGCCACCACGATCACACACGCGACCACCGCTGCCGGGACCCGACGCGCGGACCACGGACGGTGGGTGGCGCGCCAGATGTCCGGAGTGCCTGACGCCCTCGTGTGCGGCGCCGCGTGCCCTGCCGGCCCGGCGGTATCGGGGGCATGGTCCATGGGGCCCTCCTTCACCTGCGGCGTGCTGCGTGGCGCGCCGTCGTTCACCGCACCCGCCTGCGGCCCGGACCGGGTGCGGTCACCAGCCGCCGGATGGTGAGAGTGACCTCGGCAACGCGCATCCCGGTCAGCTGGGCCACCCGGTTGGCGACATCGTGCTGGACCCGTTCGCAGACGCGCGCGAGGTCGCTGGGATAGGGCAGGTCCACGGACAGGTGGAGACGCACGGATCCGGCGTGTCCGACAGCGGAGGCGCTGGGCGCCGCCCCCGGGCCCCTGTCAGGCGGTACGGCCGCACAGTGCCGCAGCGCGACACGGCCGGCCTCGGCGGCGATCCGGCCGACCACTTTGTCCGGGACGATGGTCGCGCCTCGCTCGGCCGGTGGCGGCAGAGTGGCAGTGCGCGATGGGCCGGCCCGATCTCCTGGGAAGGCGACGGGTTCAGGAAGGGCGTTCACCGTTGCCTCCGCGCGCGGAGGTCCAGATCGCCCTGCAGGACCAGGCCGGCGACAAGACCGGCAGCGCCCAGGACCAGGACCAACAGGAAAGCCCAGAAGCCGCCGAAGTATCCGGCGAAGCCCAGCGCCATGCCGGCGGCGAGGCCCGTGGTGGCTGTGTTCATGACTCACTCATCCGTCTCCGGCGTGGAGGGCCCGCAGGTGATCTGCCGCCCGCACCTGGCAGCGGTCGATCACCGGGCGGGTCACCTCACGCGCCCCTCCTGGTCGCCGGACTCCTCTTCCTCGTCGGGCAGGTGTACGTCAGCGACGGCGATGTTCACCTCGACAACCTCCAGGCCCGTCATCCGCTCCACCGCGGTGATCACGTTGGTACGCGCCTCGCCGGCGACGTCGACGATGGAGACGCCGTACTCCACGACGACGTCGAGGTCCACCGCGGCCTGCCTCTCGCCGACCTCGACCTTGACGCCCTGGGTGACACCGCCGCCCGTGCCCGGGACGCGCCCCCGCATCGCGCCGAGCGCCCGGGCCATCCCGCCTCCGAGCTTGTGGATGCCCAGTACTTCGCGGGCGGCCATACCGGCGATCTTGGCCACCACGCTGTCCGCGACGGTCGTCTTGCCCCGCGTCTCCGCCGGAGCCCCCGCTCCGCTCCTGCCCTGCAACACGCTTTCGCCCCCAGCGGCCCGGGCACCTTGACTGGTGCTGATGCTGTTGTCCGTCATGGCGGATCGCCTCGATCGTTCGGCGTGCCTCCGCGCGAGGCCTGTCATGGAGGTTGGACGACCCGGTCGGCACGCTCCTCACACCTGATTCATGTGATGTGCGTCACATTGCGTGGAGTGGGTAGGCGGCAGTCCCGAAAGCCGTAAGCCGAGGCGGCATGAACGAGCGGACCGGTTCCGAACCGTGGGAGAGCGACCTGCCGGACGGTGTACTGACCGTGCGGGCCGCCGAAGGAGACGAGGACGCATTCGCTGTCCTTGTCCGTCGGCACAGCCGTCCCCTTCTCACCTTGGCGTACTACACGCTCGGCAACGCCCAGGACGCGGAGGAAGCCGTCCAGGACGCCTTCATCAGCGCCTGGCGGCGCCTGCCCGACTACCACCACCGGGCGGAGTTCCACACCTGGATGTACCGGATCACCGTCAACCGCTGCCTGACCATGCGCCGCCGCCGACGGCCCACCGTCCCCCTGGACGCCGCCACCGAACTGGCGGCGGACAACACGGGGAACTCGCCCGCCAGGGCCGCCGAGCAGGACGCGGCCGCCGCCGCCCTGACCTGCGCGCTCGACGAACTGGAGGCGGGGCAGCGGCTGTGCTGGATCCTCCGAGAACTCCAGGGCCTCTCTTACGAGGAGATCGCTCATGTGACCCATAGCAGTGAGCCCACGGTGCGGGGCAGACTGTTCAGGGCGCGCCTGTTGCTGAAGGAGGCGATGGCCCCATGGCGATAGACGACCCCCTCGCGCGGGACGCGGAACTGACCTGCGGCCGGCTGCTCAGCCAAGTCTGGGACCAGGCGCTCGACCCGGCACCGGTCGAGGACCCGCACACCATGACGTGCCCCTTCTGCGGCGAGGTCATGGCGTCAGTGGCCACGCTCAAGGCGGCGACGTGGGCCCTGCGCAGCCGGGCACCTGCCCATCTGCAGGGACTCACCGACCGCGTCATGAGCGTCGTCACGGCCGAGGTCCGGCTGGGACGGATGCTCCCCCTGGCCGACCCGGACCGGGATCTGCGCATAGCCGAGAGCGCCGCGGCCAAGCTGTTGCGCCAAGCCGCCGACGATGTGCCCGGCGTCAAGGCCGCGGCCTGTCGGCTGGCCCCCGCGGAAGACGTTGCCGGGACCAAGCGTGTGGCGGTGACCCTGACCGTCGTTGCCGGCCTCGACCGGCCGCTGCCGAACCGCATCGACGCGGTACGCCGATCAGTCCTGCACGTCGCCGAGCACACCATCGGTCTCGAGGTGACGACCGTCGACATCACCGTGACCGATCTCCTGGACCCTGCCCCGCCCTCCGGCCCCGCCGAGTCCGGGCAGCCCACCTCCGGCGGTACGTGATGGCCGGCACCCACACGGCTGCTCTTCTCACGGCAGTCGCAGAGGCGGCGCTCGCCGTCCCCGGCGTGGTCGGCCTGCAGCCCAGACTTGCCCGCCGCCTCACCGAGGCCGTCTCGCCCGTGCTGCCGCAGACGGTCATGGAGCACACGCCATCCCGAGCAGGCGTGCGCGCCGAGCATGCGCCAGACGGCTCGGGATGGCGCATCGAGGTGCGCTGCGCGGTGGCCCAGGGGAACCGCGTGCTGGACGCAGCCCGCAATGTCCACGACCATGTTCGGTCCGCTGTCCTGGCTCACCTCCGGGACCAGAGCGCCGCGGAAGCGGTGGCCGTCACCGTCACCGTGACCCGTGTTGAGGCCCACCCTCATGAGCGAGTGCCCCACGGGCAGTGACCACCGCTCAGAGCTGCTCGCCTGCGGACGAAGCGCACCGCCACTCCAACTCACCCCCGTGGCCGCCCGCGTGTTCAAACGGGAGGGGTCCTGCACGGCCTGATTGACTCGCGCATGACGTGGGGACGACCAGTCGGAGTGCTCGATGGTTCGGTTTGCCCGGGCGTCACGCGGGGCCGCACCCGGCCGCAACCCGGGCGGTCGTCGTCCAGGGCTCGTCCGGGTTGAAAAGCAGGTCGGAGCGATCAAGCTGCGTGCCTGTCCCTCCCGTGGATGCCGTCCACGGGGTAGACGACAGGGCGCCTGTGCGGTCGAGGGACCAGGCGTGCCCTGCAGGGTCTTTGAACCTGAGTTCGAGGTCCTCCAGGTCGGACTCGGCAAGGGACAGGTGGGGGAGTTTCTCGTGCATCCCGGAGATCAGCGAATGAAAGGGAATCCAGACTTGCTTGCAAGGCTGCGGGCCTTGCAGATCCCACCACACGTGCTTCGAGGGGAGCACGAGACGCATGGACATGAAGTGCGTGCTGCCGTTCGCGACCGCCGCCTGGTCCGGTGTCCGGTAGAAGCCGACCTCGTTCGCGTAAACACGCTCCCGCTCCTGCGCTTCTGCGGTGTCCCTGTCATCACTCCGGAACGTCAGATACAGGGTGGTGCCGGCGATGATCAACGTAAGGAGGGCCACGAGTGCCCGGCTGGCGGTGAGGACCGAGGCGGCGATGGCCTGTGTCTCACTGGCCGGGGTGTCGCTGTCGCCGGTGGTGGGGGACGGGGTGGTGCTGTCGCCGGTCCTGGAGGCCGGGGTGTTGCTGTCGCCGGTGGTGGGGGCGGAGTCCGGTAAGTCGCTGTTCGTCGGTTCCTCAGCCATGTGAAGCAGGTTAGAGGTGTTCTTCAGTCGGTGTCGGTGAACTCGTGGGTAACTGAAGGTCGAAGCCTTCCGCCGCACGGCCACGCTTCCGTGCCCGCCGCCTGCACCACCGCGCTGCTTCCTGGCGCAGCCGGCATCGTCATCGCCTCGGTCAGCAAGGGGACAGCTGCGCGGCGGTGTGCTTCCAGCCGGGGGGAACCAGATGAGTGCTCGCCTCGGAGGCGGCCGGCCGGTGCTCCGGCAATACGAGCACGTTTCACCGAGGCCGGGACTGAGGACTTTGCGTCGGCTGATCCGGGGCAGACGGGACAAGTACGGCGGTCCGTGGAGGAGGAGACAGTGACAGAAGAGTCGTCGTTGAGGGCTGTGGGATGGGCGCGCTCGCTGCCGGTGAGCAGTGGAGCGAAGGAGGCGAGGGACTGGACACGCGCGCATCTGGCGACGCTCGGCTGGGAAGCTACGGCCCCCGACCTGGTGGACTCGGTGGTTTTGGCTGTTTCCGAGTTGGTCACCAACGCTCACGTGCACGCCCGCAGCGCGGCACAGCTGATCCTCACATGGGACCAGGAGTGCCTGCATGTGACGGTGCACGATGCCTCGCCACGGCTGCCAGAACAGCGACACCCCGACGCCGGTGCCACCGGGGGTCGCGGTCTGCTGTTGGTCGAAGCTCTCGCCGATACCTGGCAGGCCCACCGGTGTCCTCGTGGCAAAGACGTGGTCGCCTGCTTCCAGCCACTCACGCGTCCCACTGACACATAGCGTGCTGCCTGGCAGGGCTCGAGCTTCTCTTCCGAGCCGGACTGCGGCCGGGCAGTCGCCGCAGCCCCCAGATCGATGGGATCGCGTGCAGCAGGGGTCTGTACGTCCCTGGCGCGGCTGTGGGCCTGCTGCTCGGCAGATGACGGTCGGTCGTGGTCCACCCAGGTATACGGAATGGGCAGGCCCCGCCGTCACGGATCGGCGGGGCCGGTACATACGACAGCGTCAGTAGTTGGCGTTGGCGATCAGGTCGCCGTCCTTGCCGTAGATGCTCACGAGTCCGTTCTTCGACTCGTAGCAGGACGTGAACGCGGACGCGATCAGCTTCGCGTTGCCCGAGTTGCCGCTCATGAGACCGCCGGTGTAGTCGGTCCACACCTCGGCCGCGTCGAGGATGTCATTGCGCTTGTCGGTGCCGGTCACCTTCGTCACGTGCTTGACCGCGGCCTTCTCGGTGGGCGTACCGGACTTGGCAACGCACGCCTGGAACTGCTCAGCCTGGGACTTGCTCCCCTGGGCGGGCTTCTTCTCCTTGGCGGGCGCCTTCTGGGACTGGTCGGCCTTCGGCTCGCCGCTGGCCGTCGTGATGGCCTTGTCCTTGTTGCTTTTGTCGGTGGAGTCGCTGCCGCCGCTCGCGACCGCGCCGATGATGCCGATCAGGACGAACAGGGCGACGACGCCGAGGCATCCGAACCCGATGATCTTCCCGGCGCTGGACTTCTTCGGGGGCTGCGGCGGTCCCCACATCTGCTGGGGTGCGCCGGGGCCGCCCCATCCGGCCGGCGGCTGCACGGGCGGCTGCTGCTGACCGTTCCAGCCGGGCGGGGGCGGCTGCTGCGGGTACTGCTGAGTCATGGGTTCCTCTTGGAGATAGAACGTGTGCTGTGCATGTATGACTCATGGAGAACATGTGTGGTTGCACGCTCAATCAAATTATTTTCGCGCGCAGACGGGACCCGCCTAGGGAGGTTTCCGAGGGCTCGGCTCCCAGTGTGATGACGGCGCTCGACAGTTGGCGTTGCGGGAGCGCGCCGCGCGATACCTGCCCCGGTGACCGTGGAACAGCGCCTTCTCCGGCGCGTGCCGTGCTTCCTGCAGCCGCATACCGTGGGCCGCTTCGGCAACCGGACGTCGTACTGCAAGAGGGTCCCGTCGTTTCCTGGAGTGGAGCTGCTCGAACCGGTGTGCCGTTGATGGAACTTGGGAGCGGATCCTCGCCGCAGTGCTGGCAGTGGGGGACGCCGGGACGCCGGCGACGACATCGGCTGGACCGTGTCGCTGGACTCCACCGTCTGCCGGACCCACCGCTTGCAGCAGGAGCAAGGAAGGGGGCCGCTTAACCAGGCCGAACCCGACGATCACGGGCTCGGACGCTCGCGAGGCGGCCTGCGTACGGAAGTCCATGCCGCCAGCGACAGCCATGCATGTCCGCTTGCCGTCCGCGTCACCGCCGGTCAGGCAGGCGGTGAAGCCGCTTGGCGGACGCTGCGCAGGGCGGTATGGCTTCCGCTCCCGCCTAGGGGAACGGGGAGGGAACGCGGTGACCGCGGCGTCGGTGTCGCCGGCCGTCAGCGACAGCATCGGCGCATAGAGGATTACCGAGCCCGCCGGAGGCCTGGATGTAGAAGGCGGCGACCGCCTCGTTGAACGGGTCCTTCGGGTCGTGCTGAGCAGCGTCCAGGTGCTCCGGCAGGGCGCGGGCCTTCGCTTCAGCCTCCGGGCTCGGCGCGGCCCAGCTCGGCGTACTCGGCCTCGGTCGGGGTGCCCTGCGCGAGGTCCTCCGACACGCTGCTGATGGTTAGCCTTGCTCGGCGGCCAGTTGGGCGAGTCGCTCCCGCGGGGCTGTACTTACCTTGATGCTCGTCTCGTCTGCTGCCTTACCTCTACTGGTGATAGAGGAAATGAAGCCTCCCTCCGCATGGCGACGCACGCCCTGGGCCGGTAGGGGCCGCGACTCCCGCACACGGCTGATCTGCGAGACGTCCGCTTGAGGCCGCGCGAGGAGGCGGCTTGGCGAGTCACAGGAGCCTGGCCAGTCCCTCCGCCAGCAGCGTGAAGGCGTGTTCGGCGTCGTCTACCGCCTGCGGGTAGCGCTCGTCGGCGGACCGACCGCCGTCCAGGGCCCGGAAGTTGTCCATCGACAGCAGCCAGTGTGTACTCACGATGTGCGTGGCCGCCAAGCGTGCGGTGAGGCTGGGGAGCTGCGGGGTGTCTTGCAGGGCCTGGGCGAGCATGCGCCCGGATCCCTCCTGGAAGCTGACGGCTCTCGTCCGCAGCGCCGGCGTCTGGTTCACCATGCGCGTGAACGCGAGGATCTGCGGGAGGTCGTTGAGGCCGGTGACCGGATCGCGTTCGCGCAGCCCCCGCAAGAAGTGGTCGCGCAGGACGTCCAGGGGGTGTGCGCCCGGGGGGCGTGTGCGCACCAACCGGGCGGGTTCGTCCTCGTGGTCGGCGAAGCGGTGGACGACGAGATCCTCCTTGGCGGGGAAGTAGGCGAACACGGTCCGCTTGGACACCTCCGCGGCCTCAGCTACCTGCGCCACCGACACCTGGTCGAAGCCGTGCTCCAGGAAGAGTGCGATGGCCGCCTCCGAGATGGCGGCATGCGTGCGTGCCTTCTTACGTTCGCGCAGCCCTGTCATGGCGCCATGATAGCCGAAAACTGCACTTGGATACTTTCTGCACTCGGTGTACTTTTGCTCTCGATGAAGAAATTGGAGGAGCGATGACCGATGTGATCGTCGTGGGCGCCGGGCCCACCGGACTGACGCTGGCCTGCGAACTGGCCCTCGCCGGAGTCGACACCGTGGTGCTGGAGCGACTGCCGCACCGCATCCGGCAGACGAAGGGCGGCGCGATCCAGCCGCGCACCCAGGAGCTCCTGGAACTGCGCGGTCTGCTGGAGCCGATGCAGGCACGGGCCACGTCGCGCGAGCCGCTGGGCGGCCACTTCGCTCTGCTGCCGGTGCCGCTGGACTGCACGGTGTGGGACACCGCGCACCCCCACGTACTCTCGCTCCCGCAGTGGGAGATCGAGGAAGTGCTGGAGGACCGCGCCACCGAGCTGGGGGTCAAGGTGCTGCGCGACACTCCGGTCACCTCCGTGCACCAGTCGGACCAGGGCGTGACGGTGACCGCCGGCGGCCAGCGCGTCCAAGCCCGCCACCTCGTGGCCTGCGACGGCGCGCACAGCACAGTGAGGAAGCTGCTCGGCGTGCCCTTCCCCGGCAGACCGGGAACCTTCACAGCGGTGCTGGCCGATGTCCGGCTGGCGTCGGCATCCGACCTCGTGCCCACCGCTCAAGGGCACATCAGCACCCTCACCCGGGAGGCCGAGGACGGCTGGGGAATGCTGCTACCGCTCGGCGGGGAGCGCTACCGGTTCACCGGCGGACGCTTGGACGGGGACGAGCTGGCCAAGGACGAGCCAGTGACGCTCCAGGAGATCGCCGCTCTGCTGCGCCACGTGTACGGCGAGCAGACCGTGCCGGCCGAGATGGAGAACGCCTCCCGATTCAGCGACGCCACCCGGCAGATAGACAACTACCGAGCAGGGCGCGTGTCCTTCGCCGGCGACGCGGCGCACATCCACCCGCCGTACGGCGGCCAAGGCCTGAACCTCGGCATACAAGACGCCTTCAACCTGGGGTGGAAGCTGGCGGCCGTTCTGCGGGGGAACGCCTCGGCGGACCTCCTGGACACCTATCACACCGAGCGCCACCCCGCCGGAGCCTGGGTTGTGCACATCACCCAGGCGCAACGGGTCTTCGCCGCACCCCGGCCCAGTGCGGACGTGGTCGAACTGCGTGAGGTCTTCACCGGCCTGATGCGCCTGCCCGACACCAATCGGCACCTGGCCGGGCTGATGTCGGGCCTCTCGCACGCCTACGACCTGCCCGGCACCCACCCGCTGACGGGTCACCGGGTTCCCGGACTCGACCCTGCGCTCTTCCGCTCCGGTCGGCCCGTCCTGCTCGACACCGCCGGAATCCTCCCGCCCGGCCTCGGCGCCGTCCCGGCCCAGCCGGCGAGCGGCCTGCCCGGCGCCGTCCTGGTCCGCCCCGACGGCTACGCGGCCTGGGCGGCGGACACGGAACCCGACCTGGACGTTCTCACCGCGGATGCGTGCTGGTCCCTGCTCCGGGCGGGCTGAGCAAGGCCGGCGCCGGCAGTGTGCCCCGCCCGCCCCCCCCGCCAGGACGGTGGCCGCCGCGGTGACGGCGAGTACTGGTGCCGAAGAACCAGGCGGTGGTGGCGAGGTAGAGGGCGGGAGCGCCGAAGAGCAGAAGGGCGAGGGTGGTCGAGCCGTGGCCGGCGGGATGGGCGATGACGAGTTCGCTGCCGACGGCGAGCGCGATCAGGGCGACCAGGACCAGGCAGGCGCTGTTGACTCCGAGCCGGACGGCGCGCACCAGGTTCTTCCTCCTTCTCGTCGGCCACGTCCGTAACCTCGCTACCTCGCCCAGCAGCGGTGCGATCACGACGAGGAGCACGACCGCGAGTGGGACCGGCTCACCGGCGAACTGCCCGCCCGACACGCCGACGACTTCCCCGCCCTCGTCAGGGCCGTCGCCGACGCAGCCTTCGACCCGCCCGGCATCGACCCGCCCGGCATCGACCCGCTCGACTTCGGCCTCGACCGGATCCTCGACGGAGCCAAAGCTCTCACGGCGGCGCGGGAAAGAACCGTCGGGCCCGGTTCGCCCGGCGAACCGCACTTCCCCGATTCGATCGTGCGGTCGTTCTTCAGCGCTCGTGCGAGGGGTGTGATGAGCCGGCTGCTCACCGGCCGGGGCCGCCCGCCGCGCTACGGCGGGGCGGTGAGGTGGTCCAGGACGTTGGTGAGGTGGAGCATGCGGTCGAGGAAGCCGGGCCGGCTGTCCAGATGAAGGGCGGCACCGGCGGCGCTGGTGTGGCGGTGGATCATCAGCAGGGCCGAGAGACCTGAGGAGTCGATCGAGGTCAGCTCGCCGAAGTCCAGGCGCACGTCACGGAGTGCGTGGTGGCTGGTGACGGTGTCGAGGAGTTCGTCGCTGGTGTCGTGGTCGAAGTCGCCTGTGAGCCGGACGATCAGTCCGGGCGGTTCGCAGTGTGCGGTGACGGTGAATTCGGTGAAGGGCAGGTTGGTCATGCGGGGGTGGTGCGGCCGCGGGCGGGACGGGTGGCGTGCTCGGTCAGGGCGGTGGTGCCCTGCCGGATGAGCACCAGGGCGCGGGGGAAGTCGTGGAGTTGCTCCGCCAGGAGGCCGAGCCCGGTGATGAGGGAGTGGACGGGTACGGTGCGGGCTTCGAGTATGTCCGCCGTCCATGTCAGGAAGCTGCTGAACACCTCGGGGTCGTCGACGTAGAGAGCGGTGGCGAGGAAGTCGACGATGTGGGCGAGGTCCTCGGCGGTGCGCTCGCGTTGCGCATCGGTGTAGGAGCGCATCGCGGGGAAGCGGTTGTCAAGCTCGCGGAGGTTCTGTTTGACCAGCTGGGAGCGTGTTCGGGTGACCAAGGTGTACTCCTGGTCGGCAAGGTGCGGCAGGTCGTCGACGACCTGGCGGACCGCGGCGGCGCGGGGCCGGGGGACGCCGGCTTCCAGGGCGTCGGCAGCGCCGCGGGCGTCGGCCGCCCACTGGTCGGCGCCCAGGGATCGGGCGTAGCGGCCGTCGGGGCCGAAGGCGCGACCGCCGGCCATGACGGGTACGCCTATGGCCTGGCAGGCGGTGATGGCCGCGTGGGCGGTGGGCAAACGGGTCGGGATCGATCCCGACAGCAGGACCGCCTCCGGGTCGGTCTGGTGCAGGTGGGCGATCAGGTGCGGGGTGGGTGTCTGGGCGCCCAGGTAGTCGACCTGCCAGCCGCGCAGCCGCAGCGTCTCGCCGACCAGCCGGGCAGGAAAGGCGTGCCACTCGCCGTCCACGCAGCTCACAGTCACCCGGCCGCGCCGCGAAGCGGCACGCGTACTTTCAGGGGTGCGGTGGGAGAGGGCGGCCATGGCACGTTCGTTGATGGCGGTCGCCGCGTGTTCCTGGGCGACGGTGATGCGGTCGGCGGCCCACTCGGTGCCAACCTTCTCCTGGACCCCGGCGATGACATCGAGGAGCAGGGTCTCGTCGTCGATGCCTTCGGCCAGGGCGTCGCGCAGGATGTCGACGGCGACGTCCTCGTCCCCCTCGGCCACCGCCTGCCACAACTGATCCCGCACCTTCGCCGCGCTCACCCGGTACTCCCGTAGTTTGCACGGCGGTTCCTGTTGTCGGCACGCCCGTTGACCACGCGCAGCGTGCCTGTCCTGGGCGCACTGATCGCGACGACGGCCATGTCGTCGTGCGGGCCTCCGCCCAGCCATTGGGCTGCCAGCATCTGCACGCGTTCCACGATCGCTTCGGCGGGCATTCCCGCACATCCGGCCAGAGCCCTTTGCAGCCGCTGCTCATCGAACAGCTCATCACCCAGCGGGCCGCCCCGGGCCTCGGTGATGCCGTCCGTGTACAGCAGGCACGTCTCGCCCGGGTTCAGTACCGTCTTCACGGTCCGGGCGGACGCCTTCGGCAGCGCACCGACCAACGTTCCCCGGGTGGGTACCTCTTCAACGGTTCCGTCGGCGCGGACGATGAGCGGCGGCGGGTGACCGGCGCTGGTCAGCCGCAGGTGAGCCTTGCCTGCGCGACGGCGTACCGAGGCCAGGACGAGGGTGGCGAAGCGGGTGTGGTGGGAGGTGAGCAGGGCGCCGTTGAGCAGGTCGAGGAGGCGTTGATGGTCGTCGGCCAGGGGGAGCAGGGCATGCAGGGTGTTGCGGATCTTGCCGGTCAACACGGCTGCGTCCAAGCCCTTTCCCGCGACGTCGCCAAGGACGACGAGGGTCTCATCGGACGGGGCGGTGCCGAGGTGGACGTCGTAGAAATCACCGCCGACCCGTTCGTGGTCCTGGGATGCGCGATAGCTGCCGGCGTAGTCGACCCCGTGCACGCGGCTCAGGGTCGGGGGCAGCAGCTCGTGCATCAACGTCGTGGTGATGACGGCCTGTTCGGCGTACAGGCGGGCGGCCGACAGAGCGGCGCCGGCCCGGGCGGCGAAGAGCCGGGCGAAGACCTCCTCGCTTTCGGTGAACGCCTGCTCGGTGCTCGAGCGCAGCAGGATGAGGACCCCCGCGGGCACACCGTGTCCTGGCAGAGGAGTGACGATCACCGAGCCGACCGGCCCGGCGAAGCCCTCCGGGATGACCCAGTCCGGGATCGCGCGGGGATCTATCCAGCGGGCGGGCACCGGGGGGAAGCCCTGCAGGGCCTCGGTCAGCCCGGGCACGCTGCCTGGATCGATCTGCTGAGTGATCTGCGTGACCGGTCCGCCCCGGCGGGCATGGGTCAGGGGGTAGCGCCGTCCCTGCGCGGGGGCCACGAGGACGGCTGCCTCGGCGAGATGCTCCGCGGCCATGGAAGCGGCCACTTCCGTGCAGCGGGGCACGTTCATCGTCGACAGCAGGGTCGACGACGCCTGGGAAAGAATGGCGGATCGTTCTTCCGCGCTCCGCAGGGCGGTTTCGGCCAGGCGGCGGTCGGTGGCGTCGACCAGCCACCACACCACGTCACCGCCACTGGAGGCGGTGGGGTGCGCTTCGAAGAAGCGATCGCTGATGTACCCGGTGACGGGGCCGACGCCTTGCCCGTCGGTGACTCGTTCGTGTGCGTCGGTCAGCCAGGAGGGTGCCGCCTCGTGCAGCGCAGCGCCGCTTATCGCGTCCGGCAGGAGGGCCCGGGCGGCCTCGTTGAGGTGTACGAGGCTGCTGTGCCGGTCGATGACCAGCACGGGGTAGGGGGCGTTACCCCACGTGGCACCGACTTTGTCGTCGGCGCTGCGCGGGCGGGCGGGTGAACCGCGGGAAGCACTCACAAGCGGAGGCACGCATCGTGCGTACCTCACCACCCTTCTCTTCCGGAAAATTAGATGCCGTACGGCAACAGTCCCGCACCCACGCCAGCTATGCAAGCCACACCCGGAACCCACATACAGCCATCACATATGCCGCACCGCCGAGCGGAGCGGCCGACACCGCGTCACGGCCGCCACAGGGGTGTTCCGGAGCGGGTCTGGTCACCCGGTCCAGCGGACGATCGCCGAAGTGTTCGCTACCCGGTGAGGTGGAGGACCTTGTGCTGCAAATCACCGCACGCATGGGCGACCATCTCACCCGTCGCCTGGACGACACCGGCATCACCATGTACTCGCGCCTGGAACAGCGCGGAGGCCCCGCTCTCGGCCACTACGGCCAGGCGGAGGACATCGCCGCCGTGGTTGCTTACCCGACAAAGTCCAGCGGGGGAGGCGTACGGGCCAGGGCGCCCAGCGCCGCGGGCGACACCGTCCTCGGTGAGTTGTTCGCTGGTGCGGACGTGTACGTGATCACGCCGCCTGGGCAACCGAGGCCGAGGCAAAAGTGCAAGGTCGGAGAGCTGTTGGGAGATGGCCGGGGGAGCGGCGTCGCGTGACGGCTTCGAAAGCCGCGGTCCCGCCTCTCCCTTTCCCAGCGTGTCCGGCAAGTCGATCTATGCGGCAGCGGATGCAGCCATCAGTCCGCCTCTAGGTCCCGCCGGCGCCGGGGGACAGCGCTCCGGGTAACGACCGTAAGAGGCACCGCTGCCCGGGTGGCCGGCATCCGGCTGCGGGGTCGGACAAGCGTGTCGGACACTGGCCGCATGCGATCAGACCCTCCCCTCGACGGAGCCCGGCCCACGACTGCCCAACCGCCCGACCCACCTCGCGTGGCCTGGCGCAAACAAATGCGTGCGCGGGTACTGGAAGAGGCCTGGCAGCTCGCCTCGGAGGCCGGCTGGGACCGCGTCCGCGTGGCCGATCTTGCCCAGCGCGCGGAGGTCTCCCGCCCTTCCATCTACGCCGAGTTCGGCGACCGCGCCGGGATCGGCACAGCGCTGGTGCACCGCGAGACGGAGCGATTCCTCATGGGGGTGGCCGACGTGTTGGCCGGCCACCGTGACGACGTCGCCGCCGCCCTGGAAGCCGGCGTCGGACACGCCCTGGGCGAAGCGGCGCGCAACCCCTTCATCCGGGCCGTGGTGACCGCCGCCCGCGGGGGTACCGACGCGCTGTTGCCGTTCCTCACCAGCAGACCCGAACCGGTCTTCTCCCAGGCGTGGCGCCTGGTGGCCGCCTGGCTCGGCGAGGTCGTGCCAGGGGCGCCGGAAAGTCGCCGTAACGAGGCAGCAGACATCGTCGTTCGGCTGGCCGTCAGCCACATGCTGCTGCCGGCGCCGGATCCGGGCGAAACCTCGACCCGGGTAGCCCGGGCGGCATGCGCGGTGCTGGGGACGCCGTAAGGGCCGCGTGGCGTGCCGCGCCCACCAGGCATCCGGACAGAGCGCTGCCACCGGGGCAGCGGCCGTGAAGGTGGAGTGACGGTTCGGGAGGAGGAAGCCCAGTGGGCGAGCGAGTCACCATGGCCGATGTCGCCCGTGCGGCCGGAGTATCGTCCGCCACGGTCTCGTATGTGCTCTCCGGCGAGCGTCCGGTGAACCCCGAGACGCGGGCCGCGGTCCAGACCGCGATCACTGAGCTGGGCTTCACCGTCAACGCCACCGCGCGCAGTCTGCGCACCGGCCGATCCAGCCTGGTAGCACTGATCGTGCCTGACATCGCCAACCCCTTCCGCGCCCAGCTCGTGGCGACCCTGCAAGAGAAACTGCGCGGTCTCGGCCTGCACTTGTGGTGTGCGGCATCCGGGGCCGCCGGGACGAGGAGCAGGCGCTCCTGACCGAAGCGGTACAGCAGAGGTTCGCCGGAGTGGTGATCACACCGTTCCGCCTCAAGCCGGAGGACGGCGGAACGCGTAGTTGAAGTGGGCCTTCCTGGTCATGGCACGGCGATACACGGACCCGGTCGGTGAGATTGGCACCCGGCACCTCGACGTGACCGGTGTGACGTTGAGGGTCTCTCGGACCGCCTTGTCGACGGCTGCGATCCGAGCAGACACGCCGGCGGGCCGGTGACCGACAGCCGCGCGGTCCTACGTCCGCTCAGGCCCTGCCGGGCGCCGAAGAGAGGTGAGCGCGCGATGCGAACCGGGCCTGCCGTCCGCCGTAGGGCGGCCCGGTGTCCCGGTCAGGTTCGGCTCGGTGCACCGCCGGACGGCCCCTGGGCGCTCGGGGTCAGCCGACCGCGCAGCGCGGGACGCAGGTTCGCTCGTCGGACGTCCCCCGAGTAGTGGGCTAGCAGCCGGGGGTCCATCACCCGTCGCCACAGCGGGGGGAACCAGGCGAGCACGATCATCGTGGCGTACCCGGAGGGGAGCTGCGGCGCCTCGTCGAAGTGGCGCAGGGTCTGGTAGCGGCGCAGCGGATTGGCGTGGTGGTCGGAGTGCCGTTGGAGTTGGAACAGGAAAAGGTTGCTGATCGTGTTGTTGCTGTTCCAGCTGTGCTGGGGCGACACCCGTTCGTAGCGGCCGTCCGGACGGCGCTGGCGCAACAGCCCGTAGTGCTCCAAGTAGTTCACGGACTCCAGAAGGCAGAAACCGAGAACTCCTTGGAGAAGCAGGTAAGGCAGAACCTTCCAGCCGAACACCGCGCCGAGCGCGCCGAACAGCGCGACGGTGATGGCCCACGCGCTCAGGACCTCGTTGTGTCGGCTCCACACCGGACGCCCGCGTCGAGCGAGCCGGCGCCGTTCCAGGTGCCATGCGGAAAGGACGCTGCCCAGTACGGCGCGGGGGAGGAAGCGCCAGAAACTCTCTCCCATGCGCGAGCTCGCCGGATCCTCGGGAGTGGCGACCCGGATGTGGTGTCCGTGGTTGTGCTCGACGTAGAAGTGGCCGTAGCAGCTCTGGGCCAGAGCCATGCGGCTCAGTCGGCGTTCTACCTGCTCCCGCTTGTGGCCGAGTTCGTGTGCGGTGTTGATGGCCACACCGGCCACTACCCCTGTGGTGGCGGCCAGCCCCAGATCTCCTGCGAGGGGCAGTGCGCCGTGGGCCCACACGCCGCACGCCCATACGAGGGCGCCGAACTGCAGCGGTAGGTAGAGATAGGTGCACCAGCGGTAGTAGCGGTCGTTCTCCAGCGTCTTCATCACCGCCTCGGGCGGATTGGCGCTGTCCCGTCCTGTGACGTGGTCGAGGACCGGGATGAGCGCGAAGGCGAAGAACGGGCCCCACCACCAGAAGACGCTGAGCCCAGTCAGCCCGGCCAGCGCACCCGCCTGAAACGGGAGCGTGGGTACAGCCAGCGCAAGGAGCCAGAGGTAGCGCTTGGAATCCCGCCAACCAAGGGCGTCATCCCGAGTCAGGTGTGCCACGAGGCCTCCTTCGCAAGTGCACGCTTCCGCCGGGCCCGCCCAGGTTGCGGCGGAAGCGTGCTTGGGGGAGTTCCGAGAGTGTCACCCCAATCGTTCGCAGACAAAGGGTTCTCTGTGTAAAGATTCTGATGAAACGTCAGATCTGATGGGCGTCGGTGGCTGGGAGGGTCGGTGCCCGTCACTTACGAGCCCTCGCCGGTTCTCTGCACGTCAGTCGAGCCAGGCGGCGGGTGACGGTGGCGCCGGCGCGGTTGTCGGCTGCTCATGACCTCCGGGTAGAGAGGGCGTGCTGCCCTTACGTCGGGTTCGTTGAACCGGCGCCACAGCTCCGCGTAGCGAAAGCACTGGTGCCGGCGCACCGGTTTCGACAAGCTGCGACACATGGACTGGACGCCCCTGCTCTCCACACTGACCGGTGCCGTCATCGGCATCGCAGCCACTCTGATCGCCGATCGCAACCGGTGGCGGCGGGAGGAGGCCAGGCACGCTCTGGAAGTACGGCGCGAGGTCTACACGGAGTATGTTTCCGCCCTCAAAGCCGCGGGTGAGGAGATACGGGCCGTCGCCCTGGGCGACCACATGTCCGAGTCGGCACGGGACGCGGCCGTGCGGGAAGCCGTGCGGGGCACCGGCATCTACACGGCGAGCGAACGCCTCTGGCTCGTGGGCCCCCCGCAGGTCGTGGAGGCGGGGAACGAGGCGTTCCACTGCCTGCGCGCGATCCGCGACGCCTACGCCCGTGGAGTGGCTGTCGGCTCCGCCGACGACGCGCCCCTGATAGAGCGGCGGCGCAAGGCTATGGCGCAGATGCGTCGCCTCATGCGTGAGGACCTGGGCATCGGACCCCTCGGAATCGAGTGATGTGTCACCAGCCCTGAGCTCGTCCCAGCCTCGCGAGGTCCCCGCCACCGTGCAGGTCACAACCATTCATTTGATGGCCGCGACCAGCCCGGTCGCCTCGTAGCGGACGGCGAGCTTGTCGGTACCGCTCGGGCGCGTTTCGCCAGGGAGCACCGGCGCGGGTGCGCCACCGTATGCCGTCTGTCAGCTGCCGCTTGGCGTGTGCCGGCGGTCGTCCGGACTTCTGCCCGGTCGGGAGCAAGGGCTCCAGCTTCGCCTACTGGGCATTCGTCATATCGTGCCACCCAGAGAAGAATTCCTTCATGGATGACCTCGGGGCGAGTGGACCGCGCCCCTTCGTCGTGGACGGGACGGGCGTAGCGGAGATGTGGTCGCCCATCCGGACAGGCGGCGGTGAGTCGCGCTGACGCGTCGGCTGCCGTCCAGGGCTGCGCGCTCCCGGATGTACGAAAGGTACGGCCCCGGAGTTGGTCGTCATCGGCCGAAGCCGCAGCCGCTTTGAGCGGTGCCTCCCGCCGATTCCCGGCGTTCAAGAAACCCGTATTCTGCTGTGCTCACGGGGTGAGGTGACCAGGGGGAGGCGTACGTGCAGCCATTGGAGTCCACGGATCCGGCGGCGATCGGCGGCTACCCACTGTTGGGGCGGCTCGGCGCCGGCGGCATGGGACAGGTCTACCTGTCTCGCACCCCGACGGGCCGCCCGCTGGCGCTCAAGACGGTTCGTCCCGACCTCACCGCCGCCCCGGACTTCGAGACGCGCTTTTCCAGAGAGATCCGCGCCAGCGACCAGGTCCGGTCCCCATGGACCGTCTCGGTGGTGGACTTCAGCCCGCCCGGCCACCGCCCCCAGTGGCTGGCCACCGAGTATGTCGCCGCACCCGCCCTCGCCGACTGGGTCGCCGTCCACGGCCCGCTGCCGCCTGCCACCCTACGTGTCCTGGCCGGCGAACTCGCTGCCGCGCTGGCCGCTGTGCACGCCTGCGGCCTCGCACACCGGGACGTCAAACCGTCCAACGTCCTGTTGGGCCGGGCCCGGCCCATGCTCATCGACTTCGGTATCGCCCGGGCCGCCGACGACTCCCGCCACACGGCTACCGGGGGCGTCATCGGCTCCCCCGGCTATCTCGCCCCCGAACAGGCCACCCAGGGGACCGTCACCGAAGCGGGTGACGTCTTCTCCCTGGGGGCGGTCCTCGTCTTCGCCGCGACGGGCACCAGCCCGTTCCAACTACCGGGCGAGCAGCCATCGGCGGCCTCGCTCCTCTACCGCATAGTGCACGAGAACGCCCGCCTCGACGGCGTACCGGCCGGCCTGGCACAACTCGTCGCCCGCTGCCTGGCGAAGGAACCGCAGGACCGCCCGCGAAGCGAAGAGCTGGCAACACTGCTGCGGCGGGAAGGGGCCGTCGGCGATCCGCGGGAGGGTGCCTACGGTGTCGCCGGGCCGTTGTCTGGGGCCGATGCCTGGGAACGGGCCCTTCCGCCCGGACTCGACGCCGACCTCGCGGCGCGTGAGACGGAGGTCGCAGTCCGGTGCGCGGTGCCGCCGGACCACCCGGCCCCGATGGCCCCCGCCCCGGTCC
>NZ_JAJSZC010000088.1:0-29715 GCF_036815105.1 Streptomyces sp. IBSBF 3136 | reverse complement strand
CCCCTCCCCCACGTGCACCCCGACCGTTCGGAGGCGTGCGGCGGCCCGGGTGCTGTCGTCAGCACCCGGGCCGCGTGCGGCGAACGGACGTCCCGAGCCTGGGCGGGCGGTCCCGCGGTGGTCAGGTGGCGAGGCGGTCGCGGTCCCCCATGACCACGACAGGGTGCTGCACCGGGTCCAGGGTGTGCAGGAGCGTCTTCATCCCGGTCTCGGGGACCGTGACGCATGCCGAGGTGCCGTCACCGTGGTCCATGTGCAGCCAGATCCCGCCGCCCTTCTCCACGCCGTCCGGGCGGCTCCAGTCGAACGGAGGAGCGTCCTTGAGCCGGTTGTAGTCGATGGCGATGACGTAGTCGAAGTCGTGGGCGTGGGCCGGCTCCGGATTCTGCATGGTGGCGTAGGCGTTGTCGTCGTACCAGTACCTGAGCCGGCTGCCGGGGTCGGCGAGCGAGCCTCCCGCGTCGGTCAGCGTGAACACGCCGACGGGACTGTGCTCGTCGTCGATGTGGTGGTCCGCCGTCCAGCCTTGCTTGCCGTTGTGCCCGGACCAGCTGTCCGTACGGTGCCAACTCGAGCCCCGCTTCTGGTAGAGCACGACGAGGCTGTCGGCTGAGTCACGGGCCTCGCCGTAGACGACCACGACCTGCCCGGTGTCGGCCGGTACCTGACTCCACATCCGGTCGCCGACGCCCGGAAGACGCAAGCCGACGTCCTGGCCCGGATGGGCCGAGGCGCCGCCGGGTGCGCCGGGCGTCTTCCGGTCGGCCTCCTGGCCGCAGGCCGTGGCACCGGCGAGCAGGACGCCGCAGGCGACGGCGACGGATATGGCATGGCGCGCACCGCCGCGCCGCATCGGCCGACGACAGGACGGGGTCACCTCGAAGTTCCGCATGGTCCAGATCCTGGGGCGAGGCCGGGACGAGGTGCATCCGGACGCGGCATCCGGCCCAACTGCTCCCTTCGGCGCACGGCCAGGCGGGGCCGGCGGCCGTTTCCCGGGGATGGTGACCCGCGGCGGTGAACGGCTCGGCCGGATGGCCGAGGACGGGGGTGCGGCTCGGCCGGCCAGGTGGCTCCGCGTCAGGACGAGGCGAGCACGCAGAACTCGTGGCCCTCCGGGTCGGTCAGGCATGTCCACGGGACGTCGCCCTGGCCGACGTCGAGGTCGGTTGCGCCGAGCGCCCGCAGCCGGTCCACCTCCGCCGCCTTGTCGTCACCGGGGTACGGCAGCAGGTCGAGATGGACGCGGTCCGGCACGGTCTTCACACCGGGCGTGCGGAGGAATTCCAGATACGGGCCGACACCCTTGGCGGAGCGCAGCACCGCGTGGTCGTCGGACACCTCGCGCAGGGTCCAGTCCAGCGCCTCACCCCAGAAGCCGGCCATGCGCCGCGGATCCGCGCAGTCGACCACCAGTGCGGCGATCGGCCCGGTGTCCCGGTAGATCTCCCGGGGCTCCAGCACGCAGAACTCGTTGCCCTCCGGGTCGGCGAGGACCGTCCACGGCACCTCGCCCTGGCCCACGTCGGCGGGCGTCGCGCCGAGGGCCTTGAGACGTGCGACCAACTCCGCCTGATGGGCGGCGGACGTGGTGGCGAGATCCAGGTGCACACGGTTCTTCGCCGGTGGCTTGGGTTCCGGAACGGGAACGACGTCGACGCCGACGGCGACCGGGTGCGGCCAGACCAGGCCGCCGTCAGGTCCGACATAGGTGCCCACGCCGGGGCTGTAGGCACTCCAGCCCAGCGCCTCGGCCCAGAACCGGCCGACCGCCGAGGCATCAAAAGCCTTCATGATCACGTGAACGGGTCGCAGTGCCATGCGGGCGATCTTATGCACGCCGTGTCGCACAGCGCGCCGCTCCCGGCAACTGCACGCAGTACACGGCCCGTTGCCCGGGAGCCGGGGCCCGGCGAGGAAGACCACGTCGTGGCGGTCTTCGCCGAGGATCGACGAGCCGCGAGTGGACGCGGAGGGTAGGCAGGCCGTCACTTCCAGCCATTCTCCAGGTGTGATGACCATGGCGACCTGCGCTTTTCACCCCTCAAGACTATGCAGATTCACACCTATCCGAACTGAATAATGACTTACGCCGGGCGGGTCGCGCCCGTGACCAGCCCACACGGCATTCACATCTCGCACACAGGTGCGGCACGTCTCAAACATGGTCGGTCGACTGGCCTTGCCCCGTTGCTCAGGCGAAGCTTCTTCCGGCCCACAAGGCCCCGACCCTCAGAAGGAGTTCTCATGCGCACGAACCTGCGCTTCGCCGGCACCGCCGCAGCCGCCACCGCACTGATCGGTGGAGCGCTCGCCGTCACCTCGGTCACCGCCTCCGCGGCACCGGCAAGCCTGTACGCGCCCTCGGCCCTGGTCCTCACCATGTCCTACCCCGGTGGGTCGACCGACACCGCAGCTCGCGCCGTCACCCTGAGCTGTATGCCCGGCGCCGGCGGCACCCATCCCGACCCCGCCGGGGCGTGCGCGGACCTGCGTGCCGCCGACGGCCGGATCGACTCGCTGCTGTCCACGGCGCCCGGCCAGGCCTGTACGCGACTGTGGTCGCCCGTCACCGTCACCGTCGACGGTGTCTGGCAGGGCACGCGCACCTCCTGGAAACACACCTTTGCGAACTCCTGCGAAATGAACAACGCCGTCCAGCAGAACAGTCTCCTCAACTTCTGACCCCGCGGCGGTCGACGGGCGCCGGCGTGCGGCCGTCACGGGCGGCGCGGCCGGACCCGTGCGGGGACCCGGCCCGCCGCAGGGGTGCCCCCTCGCCGACGAGAGGAACCCTGCCTGCCACGCGCTACTGTTCCCGCGTGGCAGGCAAGGACATATCCACTACTCGGCCGGACGGGCGGGTCGAGCGGGGGAACCGGACACGGCAGCTCGTGCTGGGCCGGACCGTCGAGATCGCGTCCGTGGAGGGCCTCGGGGCCCTGTCCGTCGGCCGGCTGGCGACGGAACTCGGGCTCAGCAAGAGCGGGGTGTTCGCGCTCTTCGGCTCCAAGGAGGGGCTGCAGCTCGCCACCGTACGCGAAGCGGGCCGCGTCTTCACCGAGCGGGTGCTGCGTCCGGTGGCGGACGCGCCGGCCGGGGTCCTGCGGGTGTGGCGGCTGTGCGAGACATGGCTCGAGTACTCGCGGACCCGCGTCTTTCCCGGCGGCTGCTTCTTCTACGAGATCATCGCCGAGTTCGACGCCCGTTCGGGGCCGGTGCACGACGCCGCGGTCCGGGCCCAGCGCGCCTGGTCGGCCCATGTGGAGGAGACCATCGCGCAGGCTCGTGACGCCGGCGACCTGCACACCGACATCGATGTCTCCCAACTCGCCTTCGAGTTGCTGGCATTGATGGAGACGGCCAACGGCATAGCGGTCCTGCACGGCGAGGAGACCGCCTACCGGCGGGCCCGGACGGGGATCGCCGCGCGGCTGCGGGCCGCCGCTGTCGATCCGCGCCTGGTGCCCCAAGTCGACTGAGCCGAAAAGGGGTTACCTCTGTGCGCGCCTCCTAAACAGGTAGCACGATCGTTCGCACAGTTTTAGGCTCGGTGTATGAATCCGAGCGAAGCGGACCTCGTCGGGTTGGACCGGATGGCCGTGCGCGAGGCGGTCCGCCTGGTGGACCTGGCCGGGGAGGACGACTGGGAGCGGGACTCCCCCTGCGCGGGGTGGACGCTGCGCCGGCTCGTGGCGCACATGACGGCTCAGCACCACGGTTTCGCGGCCGCCGCGCGAGGTGAGGGGCAGGACGCCGCCCGCTGGCGGGAACCGCGTGACATGAGCGATCCGGCGCAGGCGCACCGCACGGCCGCGGCGGCCGTACTCGACGCGTTCGGCGAACCGGGCTCGACGGACCGGGAGTTCGCGCTGCCCGAGCTGGGCGGCAGCTTCCCCGGCCGTAGCGCCATCGGCTTCCACCTCGTCGACTACGTGGTGCACGCCTGGGATGTCGCCGCCACCCTAGGCCTGCGCGTGCGGTTGCCGGCGGACGTACTCGGCGCCGGGCTCGCCATCGCCCGACGCGTCCCCGCCGATCCGGCGCTGCGGGGCCCCGGCTTCGCGTTCGCGCGCGTGGTGCGGGCACCCGAGGAAGCCGAGCGATCCGGACCGCTGGAGGAGACCCTGCGGCTGCTCGGAAGGCGGCCTGAGCGGTGGCCCACGCGCGAGTGAGTCCCGGGGGCGCTCGGCCGCGGTCGGCCGAGTCAGCCGGCCGGAGTCGCCCGACCGCCCCGTACCGGGCGACGGGATCGGGGAACCCCGGGCGGATTCCGCGGCTCGCTCACACGCCGGTGGGATCCTGGTCGAGCGCGGCGAGTGCGCTGTCGGCCTCGTCTTGACGGGGGCTTCTCAGCCCGGCGAGGGCGTCGCGGGCGGCGACCAGTGTCTCCCGGGCCTCCGGGTGGCCCATGGCGCCGAGCACCTGACCGAGGTCGAGCCGGGCCTGTTCGACCCAGGCCGGCATCTGCGCGGTCTCGAACGCGGCGAGCGCCTGGCGCAGCGGCGGCTCCGCCTCGTGCCAGCGCTCAAGAGCCGCCAGGTCGTTACCGATCTGCTGCCGGGCGACCGCGTGGTACAGCGCGATCAGTTCGTCCGTACGGCCCGGGACCCCCTCCCGGCAGATCTGTTCGCTGCGGCGGTGGATCTCCAGGGCTTCCGTCGCCCGGCCGATCTGGCGCAGCAGGGTACCGAGGGTGTTGAGGATCGTCAGTTCGGCCAGCCTTGCCTGTGGGGAGCTCTGCGAGGCGAGGCAGTGGGCCGCTTCGCGCAGTCGCGCCCGGGCCTCATCCGTGCGGCCCAGACGGTGCAGTGCTCCCGCGGCGTAGCCGAGCGCCCAGCCTTCCTGGAGTCCGTCCTCGCTGTCGCGGGCCGCCACGAGCGCGGCTTCGGCGGACACCAGGGCTGCCCGGGGGTCGTGGACGCAGAGGTTGTGGGCCCAGGCGAGATAGTTGAGGTGGGCCGCTTCCTCTCGTCTGCTGCCGAGGGCGCGGGCGGAGTCGGCGGAGCGCTGGAACACCTCGACCCACTGCTCCCAGTGCTGGTTGAGGTCGGAGAACCAGTGCATCGCCTCCGCCGTGTCCAGGACCTGCCGGTGCCGGCCGGTGTCGTGGGCCCGGCGCAGCGCGGCGAGCCACTGGGCTCGCTCGGCCTCCAGCCAGGCCCGCGCCTCCTCCCGACCGGTGGGCGCTCCCTCCGGGTCCGGGTCACCGGACGGCGCCGTTCGGTCGTGGTCGACGTCGAAGTGCAGCGCTGCGGCGGTGGCCCGGCTCAGCATCCACCGCGTGGTCCGGCCGAGGGCGGCGTCGCGCTCGGCGGGGCCGTCCTCGGCCTCGACCCGTTCGGCCGCGTAGAGCCTGAGCAGGTCGTGGAACCGGTAGCGCTCGGCGACGGGATCGCTCTGGAGCAGTCCGGCGTCGGTGAGTTCCTCGGCGCAGGCGACCGCCTCGTCGTGAGTCAGCCCGGCCAGGAGCGCGCCGGTCTCCGGGCTGAAGTCCGCCCCGGCGGCCAGTGCGGCCCGCCGCAAAAACGTCCGCGACTTCGGGCGCAGTTGACGGTAGGAGAGGGCGAAGGCGGCCCGTACCCGGAGGCTCCCGGCCTCGAGTCCGTCCAGTCGTCGGCCCTCGGCGGCGAGCCGGGCGACGAGCTTGCCCAGGCGTTCGTGCGGCCGGCTGAGGAGGCGCTGTCCGGCGATCCGGACGGCGAGGGGCAGGTGGCCACACAGATCGGCGAGGTCGCGCGCGGCCTGTGCTTCGGCCCGCACCCGTTCGGGGCCGACGATACGGGTGAGCAGTTCCACCGCTTCCTCGCGCCGCAGCAGGGCCAGATCGCAGCGGTGGACGGATGCCAGACCTGCCAGGGCCTGGCGGCTCGTCACGATGGTCAGCGAAGGGCCGGTGCCGGGCAGCAGCGGGCTGACCTGGGACTCGTCGGTGGCGTTGTCCAGCAGCAGGAGCAGTCGCCGCTCGGCGGCCAGGGAACGCCACAGGCTCACGCGGTCCTCGGTGCCGGCCGGTATCGCGGCGTCGGCGATTCCCATGGCGCCCAGCAGCCGGGCCAGCGCGTCACGGGGAGTGGTCGGCTCGGCGTCCATGCCGTGCAGGTCGAGGGCGAGTTGGCCGTCAGGGAAGTGCGGGGCGAGACGGTGGGCGGCGTGCACGGCGAACGCGGTCTTGCCCAGTCCCGGCTGTCCGGCGACCACGGTGACCAGCGGCCGGTCCGAGGCAGTGCCCCGCGCGAGTTCCAGCAGGCGGGCGAGAGCCGCGTCGCGGGCGGTGAAGTCCTGGATGTCGCGCGGCAGGGCCAAGGGGACGGGTGCGGCCGGGCCTTCGGCCGTCCGAGGACGTGGCCGCCCCAGCGCGGCGGAGGCCTCCAGGCCGGCCGTCTCGTCGTCGTCCAGTCCCAGCGCTTCGGCCAGGGCCTGAACCGTACGGCGCTGCGGCCCTCGGGTGCGGCCGCGCTCCATGTCGGCCAGTGCCCTGACGCTCACCCCGGCGGTGTGCGACAGCGCCTCCTGGCTCAGTCCGGCGCGGGTCCGCAGGGAGCGCAGCCGCTGCCCGAAGTCCTCCGTGCAAGGCGTGCCACCACGCACGTCGACGTCCCCGATCTTCCGGCTCGTCCGGACACGAGCCCCCCGGCAGAAGTATGACGGACAGTGGTTCTGCCGGTGGAACCGCCTGGGACACATGGCCGGTCGGTGGTCGACTGAAGGCCGAAGAACGATTTTGGCCGACGGCACGAGCCGCGGCCCCGCACCACTCACGGGGAACCTTCCATGAACCTCTCGCTCCACCGCTCCATGCTGCTCGCCTCCGCCGGCGCGGCGCTTGCGTTGTCCCTCACCGCCTGCCAGAGCGACACAGCCACCAAGTCGGCTCCCGCGGCGACCTCTTCGACGACCGGAAAGGCGGCTTCCGACGGACGGACCAGCGCGTCCGGTACGACGGGCTCGACCGGTCAGGCGCACTCGACGGCGTCGAAAGGCTCGACCCACCGCGCCGACAAGGGTGGTTCCGCGGGCTCGACCGGAGAGCAGGCGTCCGCCGCCGCCCGGGTCTGCACCGCCCGGGACGTCACCGTCACCGCCGCCACACAGGGTGGTCCGCCCTACACCCACATCGTCCTCACGGCGAAGAACACCTCCGGCCACTCCTGCCGGCTGGCGGGTGCGCCGCACATCCAGTTCCTGGAGAGCCACAAGCAGGACGTCCCGGTGGTCGCCAGGAGCAAGCCGGCCGCACCGGTCGTGCTCACGGCGGGGGCTCCCGCCTATGCCCTGGTGAAGCTGTCGGACGGTGGGGTCGACGAGGACGACGAGCCAGTGTCGGCGTTCTCCGTCACGCTGGAGGGCGACTCCACGGTCAAGGCCGTCGACGCACCCGGCAGCGGCGGGATCGCCGTGGACCCCGCGAAGGCCCTCACCGGCTACTGGACCCCCGAACTCCGCAACGGCGCGGACGACTTCTGAGCCACGCCGGGAGGCATGACGACAGCGGCGAGCGGCCCGGCAGCCGCGGCGCACAGGAGTGTCGCTGCGGCGAGGCTGCCCCGTCCTGCGCCGCGCGGGTCTCCTCACGGGCCGCCGACAGGGCCGCTACGTCCGCTACATCCGCTACATCCGCTACAGCCTCAACCTGCCCGACCTGACGGCCCTGGGGACCGACCTGCCGGCAGCCGTACTGCGCTGAGCAGAACCGTGGCACGGGCGGCCGGGCAACGCGACCCGTCCGTGGCCGGTTCGTCGCCGTGTGCGTGCCTCGCACGGCTGGAGCGGGCGGAGCCGGCCGGATTCGAACCGGCGTCCTCGCGATTTTGGAGACCGCGCGCGTCGACCTCTGCGCTACGACTCCGCTTGCCCCACATCGTATGCGCTCGGATGACCGAAGGCCGTCGATCCGGGAGTCCGCGATGGGGGGAAAATGGGACCATGGCCGAGGACGCGAGCGAGATCGTTCTGAGCAAGCAGGACCTTCGTGAGGTCGCGGCGTTCGCCGCCGCGTGCGCGGAGACGGTGCTCGGCATCTTCGAGGCGGATCAGCCGAACGACTCGCGGCCCCGAGAGGCCGTCGGTGCCGCGTGGGAGTTCGCTCGGGGCGGCGAACGCGGGAAGGCCCTGCGCGACACGGCGTCGGCGGCCCTCAAGGCGGCCAAGGGCGCCGAGACGGCGGCCGCCCGGGAGGCGGCGTGGGCGGCGATGTCCGCGGCAGGCGCCGCCTATCTGCATCCACTGGCCAAGTCCACCCAGGTCAAGCACATCCTCGGAGCCGGCGCCTACGCGGCCAGAGCGGCCGAACTGGTCGCCGGGGACGATCGGGCCGTCGGCGCCCAGAGCCTCGAGCGGACGGTGCGTCGTGCGGCACCGGCCGTCGTCGACGTGCTCAGGCGCTTCCCGGCTGCGCCGGATGGCGGCGGCCGGGTCGGTGAGTTGATCCGTGTTCTGGACGCCGGACTTCGTTCGCTGCCCCTCGGTGTCTGAGCCACCAGCGACCGCGCCACCGCACCGCAGGACACGTTCCACCCGGTTTGGTCAATATTTACTTTCCCGGAAACCCTCTGCATAGTGGCGCCTCGACAAACGGGCGGTCGAGCCGAGAGGGCTTTTTCTTGTCTCAGATCAACGACGTCGCCGCGCGCGAGGTGGAGCTTGAGCGGGCTCAAGTCCTTTTCATCGGCGAGCTGTTCGACGAGCGGCTGGCCGGCGCGCGGGAGCAGTTGGCACGGGTTCTCGCCTCGCCGGCCGACGCCGCGGGCGAGGTGTACGAGAGGGAGGTGGCGGCCGGACGACTGGCGAGGGAGGTTCGCCGACTCGAAGGGGCCGAGGACGGGCTGGTCTTCGGCCGGATCGACCGGGCGGACGGAACCGTCCTGCGGATCGGTCGGCTGGGGCTGCACAGGGAGTCGGACGAGCTGCCCGTACTGGTGGACTGGCGGGCGGAGGCCGCGCGGCCCTTCTACGAGGCGACGCCGGTTCACCCCATGGAGCTGCGGCGGCGCCGCCATCTGCGCCTGGCGGACCGCTCGGTGGTGGGGGTGAGCGACGAGCTGCTCGACGGCTCCGCACCCACCGGACAGGACGTGGTCGGCGACGGCCCGCTGACGGCGGCGCTCCAGGAACGGCGAACGGGCCGGATGGGTACGGCCGTTGCCACGCTCCAGGCCGAGCAGGACGCCATCGTGCGCTCGCCGCACCGCGGGGTGACGGTGGTGCAGGGCGGTCCGGGGACCGGCAAGACGGTGGTGGCGCTGCACCGTGCCGCGTACGTGCTGTACGCGTTCCCGAAGGCGTCCGAGCGCGGTGTGCTCGTGCTGGGACCGAACGCGCGGTTCCTCGAATACATCAGCCAGGTGCTGCCCTCGCTCGGGGAGAACGACGTCGTGCTGGCGACCTGTGAGGAGCTGGCCGGCGTCACGCCGAGCGCTGCCGACCCGGTCGAGGTGGCCCGCCTGAAAGGCGGTGCCGCACTGGCCGACGGGCTGGCCGCCGCCGTCCGCTCACGGCAGGCCCCGGACGGCCACTTCGAGATCGGCGTCGGACAGGAATGGGTCCGGCTGCAGGACGGGGAGGTCGTACAGGCACGGGAGTCGGCACGGACCAGCGGTCTCGCGCACAACCGGGCGCGTCGGCACTTCAAGGAGCTGCTGGTCGACGCCCTCGTCCGGGAGCTGGCCCGCAGCGGCGCCGAGGCGCTCGAACGGATCGACGCGGAGGTGGCACAGCTGACCGGCCTGGATCTGGATCGGGCCGCGGCGGCGGATCTGCGCCGCCTCGGAATCGACGACGCGCCCTCCACCGGTACCGACGCGTTCGACGCCGAGGCGGTGCGCGCCGACCTCCTGGACGACGCCCTGCTCGACCGGGCCGTCGAGGACCTGTGGCCGCGGCTCACGCCCGGCGAGGTGGTGCGGTCCCTGCTGGCGGACGCCGACGCGCTGGCCGCTCATCTGCCGGAGCTCACCGCCGACGAGCGGGCGCTGTTGCGACGTAGGCCTGGTGCGCCCTGGACGGACGCCGATGTGCCGCTTCTCGACGAGGCGGCGAGCCTGGTGGACGGGCCGCCTGAGCAGGTCTTCGGGCACGTCGTCGTCGACGAGGCCCAGGAACTCACCGTCATGCAGTGGCGGATGATCATGCGCCGTTGCCCGGGCAGGTCCATGACGCTGGTCGGGGACTTCGCCCAGGCGGGCCCGACGACGGTGGCCCGGGACTGGAAGGAGGCACTCGGCCCGGAACTCGGACGCCGCTTCGACCTGCGCACCCTGACCGTCAGCTACCGGACCACGCAGGAGATCCTCGCCGTGACGGGGGACTTGCTGGCCCGGATCGCCCCCGGCCGGCCGGTGATCCGGTCGATCCGGCACGGCGAGGCGCCCCGGACCCTCGCCACCGCTGCGGAGTCGCTCGTCACCGCGCTCCTGCGCGAGCTGCGGGAACAAGGAGCGGCGCACCCGGGCGAGTTGATCGGGGTGATCTGCGCGGACGACAGGGCGGAGCGGCTCACGGCGGCCGGGATCGAGCAGCACGCCCGACTGGTGCCGGCCTCGCAGGCGCGGGGCCTGGAGTTCGACGCCACCGTCGTGGTCGACCCCGACGGGATCACCGCCGGCCGCCCCGGCGGCGAGCGTGACCTGTACGTGGCCCTGACTCGCGCCACCAAGCGGCTGTGCACCCTCACGGTCCAGTCCTGAGGATCACGGGCTGAGCCGGGTCCTCGAGCGGTATGGCTCCCGGCTCAGCCGAGCAGGGCCGCCTCGATGGGGCGGCGCACGGCGAGGCGGGCGGGTGGGCCCGGGCTCCGAGGCCACCGTGTGTCTCATGAGACACATCGAAGGTGGGCGACGACGGACGGGCGCGGCTCCGTTTCCTCGGCCCCGCGCTTTCAGCCGTCCTCGCCCTCCCGCGCTTCGCGGGACCGGTCGTCGAGGACTCCGGAGAAGGCCGAGGCGATGAGGGCGACAGCGGGGTCGTCGTCATGGGCCAGTCGGCGCAGGGTGTCCCGCGCGGTGGTACCCGGTAGTTCGAGCAGTGCCTGGGTGATGCGGATGCGGCTGGCGGAGTCCGCTGTGGGGCGGGCGAGTTCGTCGGCCAGGGCGGTCAGGATCCGGTCCGCGCGCGCTGGGTCCTGGGACAGCGTTCCCAGGACCTCCGCCGCGTCGACGTCGTTCAGCCCCTCGACCACCATGCGGACCAGTGCCGGCACGGCCGCGGACACGCCACGCCTGCCCAGGGCCAGGGCGGCGTGCCCGCGCACCGTCGCGTCCGGGTCTGCGAGCACGTCCGCGAGAGCAGCGGTCGTCCCCGGCGCCTCGGGCATCCCGGCGATGGCGATCACCGCCCGCCGCCGCACCGCCACGTCCTGCGAGCGCACGCCCGCGGCCAACGTCGCCATGCCGTCGCCGCCCGACCGGGCGAGCGCCCAGCGCAGGGCGCCGGCGACGTTGGGGTCCGATTCGGTGAGGACCGCCCCGGCCAGCAGCTCGGCGGGGGCCGATCCGCTGTCCGGGCCGGCCAGGACCGTCTGCTGCCTGCGCGCGGCACTGGTCGAGTTGAGCCCCTGCATGAGCTCGACGACGCGCAGGACGTCCTGCCACCCGGCGGGCGCCGACGCGTCGATCGCGTGGAGCCGCTCAAGCAGTTCGCGTTCCCGCTCCAGACGGTCTTCCGTCCACCGGATCAGGTCGCTGACGAGGGCGGCGGGGGTGAAGGCCGGGTCCTCCAGCGCGCGCCCGATCTGCTTGAGCGAGAGCCCGAGGGACCGCAGGCTCTCCACGTGGAAGATCCTGCGGACGTCCTCGGCGGAGTACTCGCGGTAGCCGCCCGTGGTGCGGCCGGTCGGGCGCACTAGCCCCAGCGCGTCGTAGTGCCGGAGCATCCGAGCGCTCACCCCCGAGCGGCGGGCCACTTCGCCGATCAACACCGCACGGGCTCCGCGGACTCCACAGTCTCCGCGGACTCCACAGTCTCCGGGACCTCGGCAGTCTCCGGGACGTCGGCGATCTCGGCGCCCCCCGTCGCCTCGGTCGTCCCGGCGGGCCCCGCCCCCACCGCCTCGGCGGTTCCGACCGCCTCGGCGGCCCGTACTGGCTCGGCGGTCCCCCCGGTGCCGGCGGTCCCCACGGTCCGGGCGGCCCCGGAAGCCGCATCGGCCGCGGCCGCTCCCTCCGGACCGAGCATGACGACGCGCTTCGCCTCGTCGAGACCGGCCTCCGGGTGCTGCCGGAGCCACTCGGTGGCACGGGCGTGCGCGGCCACCGCGGGGTCGGGATCGTCGGCGGCCTCCGCGAGGACCGGCCTGGTCTCGTCGCCCAGGTCGACCAGGGCACGGCTCAGGCTCAGCCGCACACCGCGGCCGCCGCGGCCGAGCTGCGTGATCAGTGCGGCGGCCAGGTCCTCCTTCTCGCCCTCGGGTACGAGGGCGACCGCGACGCGCCACGCGGTCCGCGCGACCTCGTCGTCGGCGTCGTACAGCATGTCGCCCGTGATCCAGGGCCACACCATCCTGTCGCCGATCTTGGAGAGGGTGTGCAAAGCCTGACTGCGGGCCTGGGGGTGCTGGGAGTCGAGTTCCTGGCGGATCCGGGGCAGGGTGATCTCCGGCGGGAGCCGGGTCAGGGCCCAGGACAGCATGTCCCGTACGAAGAAGTCGGGCTCGGCCGCGCACCGCTCGATCAGCGGTTCCAGGAAGCCGGGAGCGGCGGACGAGCCGGCTGCCAGGGCTGCCTGGAGCCGGACCGACGGCGCCTCGGCGCTCAGGGCCCGGGTCAGGCGGGTGTGTTGCGGTGTTCCGTTGGTCGCGTCGATCGGGACCACCTCCTGCACCCAGGGGACACCTTACCAACGTGTCAAGGTCAAGCCCGAGGCCGACTCTCGGTGTCCGGTGCCGGTCGCGGTTTCGGCGCCTGACGGATCCCCACAGGGCGGGGCAGGCCCCGCCGCCTCGGCGCATCTCACTGTGCACGTCCGGCGCGTGATCCGCCGCTGTGGGCGAAGCGACTCCCGGTGTTATTCAATGAGGTGTGCGGTCAGGGATCTCGGGGCCCGGTCGCACGGGTCCGAGTACGGTCCCGGCGCAGCGCCGGGGATTGCCGAGAGAGCCGCATGGACTCCACATCCTCCCCTTCGTCCTCATCGCCGTTCGGCCTGGTCAGCAGTGCCCTCAGCCGCTACATCCCGGGCGGAGGGGCGACAGCGGAGAGCGGTGCCGCCGACGCGCAGGGTGACAGCACTCCCGGTCGGCGCGTACCGGACAACGGGACGGCCGGCCGACAGGACCAGATCCTCGGCGCGATCAACCTGGACGGGGACCTGCGGATCACCCGCTGCAACCTGGACGCCCCCGTGTTCGCGGGTCTGGACGCCGCGCCCGGGAGTCCTTTCGTGGATCTGTTGCCACCGGGGGACGTGCCGACGGTCACCCGGCGGTTGCGGCAGGTCATGGAGACCGGTGAGGCGCATGTCGCGCGGATCCAGCGGCTGCGGCGCGCCGAGGGTTCGGAGCTGGTGGTGTCGCTGAGCATCCTGCCCGCCGCGATGCCTCAGGAGAGCCTGACCGTCTCCGTTATCGCCATGGCCAGGAGGCTGCACCTGTACGCCGCCGAGACCGCGATCGGGACCTCGCTGGACATCGGCGAGACCGCGCAGTCGCTGGCCGAGTCGCTGCTGGCCTGGGGCGACGTGGCGGCCATCGACCTCGATTTCGCGGTGTGGACGGGCGAGGGGGTCACCGAGAAGACGCGGGGCCGCATCCGGCTGCGGCGGGCGGCCCTGGTGCCGGACCGAGCGTGGCCCGAGGGGTACGTGACTCCGGGCGACGATCTTCCGAGCGACGCGAGCCGGATGCTGGCGCAGGCGGTGCAGCGGGACGACGCCCCGCAGGCCATCGTGATCCCCGACCGGGAGGCGGTCGAGCGGGTGCTGGGCAGTCCGCGGGTGATGCGTGCGCTGGTGCCCGGTGACCGGTCGGCCGGGGTGGCGTGCATACCGCTGGTCCTGGACGGCGAGCCGCCGGTCGTGCTGGGCGTGGCGGAGGTCTGGCGGCGGGCGGACCGCCCCTTCCGTGACAGCGAGCTGTTCGAACTGCAGGAACTGGTGGCCAGGACCGCCCATCACGTGGACCTGGCCCGCCAGCACCAGCGTGAGCACACGCAGGTGCTGGCGTTGCAGCGCCGGCTGCTGCCGCGGACCGGCGGCGACACCGTCGAGATCGCGAGCGTCTACCAGCCGGCCACACCCGACAGCGCGGGCGTCGGCGGCGACTGGGTGAACAGCTTTCCGCTGCCGGACGGCCGTACCGCGCTGGTGGTCGGAGACGTCGTCGGGCACGGTCTGGGCGCAGCGGCGACCATGGGCCAGCTGAGCATGGAGGCCCGCGCCCTGCTGTCGGCGGGTCTCGCGCCCGACGAGGTGCTGGAGCACTTGGACAACACCGTGACGATGCTGGACGACGCGGAGTCCGGGCTGGCGGCGGGCTACAGCGCTCTGGGGTCGACATGCTGCATCGCCCTCTACGACCCGGTCAGCCACCGCGTGTCGCTGTCCAGCGCCGGGCACCTGCCCCCGGTCCTGGTCTCACCGGACGGACACGCGGGTCCGCTCGCGGTCCGTCCTCATCCCGGCCTGGGCGCGGAGTTCGCACTCCGCGAGCCGTTTGACGTGCACACATTCGACGCGCCGCCGGGCTCCCTGCTCGCCCTCTACACCGACGGCCTGGTCGAGGATCCCAGCATGTCGATCGACGAGGGCATCGGCAGGCTGACGGAAGCCGTCTCCACGGTGCACCCCTGGGACGCCCTGCCCAGGGCCGCACGGCACGTGGTGTCCACGCTGGCGCCCGTGCGGCAGCGCGACGACGTGACCCTGCTGCTCGCGCGCATGATCGGCTACCGCCAGGGGGACACCGCGACCTGGCGGCTGCCCGCCCGCTACGACGCGCCCGCCCGGGCCCGTGGGTACGTCTCCGTGTTGCTGCGGCAATGGCGTATCAGGGAGGAGACCCGGGACAACGTGCTGCTGCTGGTCAGCGAGCTGGTGACGAACTCGGTGCGGTTCGCCACCGGTCCCGTCACCGTGCGGCTGATCAGGGCCGGCCACGGGCTGCTGTGCGAGGTGGGCGACACCGGCAACGGCAGGCCGCGTCTGGGCCGGGGCGCCCCCTTCGACGACGGCGGCCGCGGCCTGCGCGTCGTGCACCGGCTCACCACCCGGTGGGGGGTGCGGTGGACGGACACGGGCAAGGTGATCTGGGCGGAGGTCGCGAGGTGACGCGGCCGTGGGGCGGGGCGGTCCTGGGCGGACGTACGGGTGGTACGGCTGTGCGGGTGGTACGGCTGCACGGCGGACGGTACGGCGGTACCTACGGCGGGCGCCCGCGGCGGTGACGGGGTGGTGACCGTTGCCGTCGCGGGCGTCTCCCGCGCCGGTGCGGGTGGGGCGTTTCGGCCTACAGCCACTCTCCCGCCAGGGCGGTGGCGCTGAGGCCCGGCGCCGCCGCGTACAGGACGGCGCGGTTGCCCGGCTCCTGACCTGCGTCGTACGCCCGCCGCATGATGTCGAACACGGCGGCGCCGCCGCGGTTGCCGGTGGTGTAGCTGTCCCGGCTGTGGTCCAGCAGCCCGGACGGCCACGTCTCGGGCATGGTCTGCTCCATGTACTCCAGCACCCGGGTGCCGCCGGGGTGGGCGAGCAGCACGTCGGGGTGCCAGGAGCCGGGCTCGTCCTGGTAGCGGACGCGCAACCACTCCCACATGGCGGTGACGGTCTCCTGCACGGCGCGCGGGCCGCGCCGGTCCATCACGAAGTGGGTGCCGTCGGACCGCGTCTCCAGGCGGTGCAGGTCCTGGGTGCCGGGCAGGGTGTGGTTCCAGGAGGCGTCCAGCCGCAGCACCGACTCGCGCCGCCGGCGGCCCGTGACCACGACGGCGACCGCGGTGTCCGCGAACAGCAGCCGGACGATCAGGGACTCGAGCGTGTCGTCCGCGGGCTGGTAGGTCGTGCTCAGCGCCTCGGCGATCACGACCAGGACCACCCGGTCGGGGTCCGCGGCCACGAGCTCCGCCGCAAGCGCGAGGGAACGGGTACCGGCGACGCAGGCCCACTGGGCGGCCGGCAGCAGCATGGCGTCTTCGCGCAGGGAGAGCCGGTTGGCCAGGGCGACGTCCAGCCCCGGCAGCGCGGGGGTCGTGGAGTTGCTGGTGATCAGGCAGTCGACGTCCGCGACGTCCAGTCCGGCGATCTGCAGGGCTCCGCGCGCGGCACGCTCGCCGTAGGACTGCACGGCCTCCCAGGCCGGTGCGGTGCGCTCCTGGACGGTCTGCGGCGCGGGTATCGCCTCCAGGGCGGCCATCGCGCGGTCCACGTCCTGCGGGCTGAACCCGTCACGGGCCAGCGCCTCTTGGGCCGCGTCGACGCCGAGGGAGCGAAGACCGCTGCCGTTGCCCGGCGCGACGGCGGTCTCCAGGGGCAGCATCCACCCGCGGGTCTCGATGCCCGTGCTGGCCGCGATGCCGTCGATCCGCGGCTCCCAGGCCGCGTTCGGGTGGCGGTCGCGCACCTCGGCCACGATCTCGCTGGTCTTCACGGCGTGCTCGCCGTGGATCACGGCAGGAGGACAGACGTAAGCGGCCATGGTGGGGCACCTTTCCTGGGGAACGAGGAGGAACGTCGCGAGTGCTGCGTCATGGGCGTCTTGAGAACTTCGTGCCCAAGGGATTGCCGATGGGCTCCACTTCGGAAGTCGGTAGCCGTGTAGAGCATGGACGCTAAAAGGACATTTGCGCTGTGATGCACACAACTTGGGCGACAATTCGGGTGCGTGACACGAGACACACCACGGAAATCGGGTTCCAACGGCGGGCTGCCGTCTACGGCACGGAGCGCACAGCGAGGAGACGCCCGCCACACTCCCTGAGCAGGTCTCGGCTCTCTATGGCACGGATTCCTCGCTGCCCGGAGACCAGGCCAGGTCAGGTCAGGCCCGGCCACGCACGGCCCCGAAGCGCGGGCGGAAGTCGTGTCTCCGGCAGCCCGATACTGGGGGCGTCCTGACAGTCGACGAGCTCGCGGCGGCAGCCGTCGCCCCGGTTGTTCGCGGACACGGCGGCAATCGCAGGCACTTCGAGGCTGCGGCCCGCGAACTCGGCTATGTGTGCTTCAAGTTGATGGGGAACGGAACTCGCCGAACTGCTCAGCTGCCCGACACCCCGCCCCCGCCGACGCCTGTTCCGGCTCCGGCTCCACAGCCGGCTCGGCGTCGCCGACCACCCGGACGCGAAATAGTTGATTGACTATTCCAGAAAGCGGGCTAGTGTGGCCGTATGGCACGTACCAGGGAGTTCGACATCGACCAGGCGGTAGACCGCGCCATGGACCTGTTCTGGCGCCGGGGCTACGCCGAGACATCCCTGCAGGACCTGCTGAAGGAGCTGTCGATAGGCAGCGGCAGCTTCTACGCGGCCTTCGGCTCGAAGGAGCAGCTCTACATCCGCTCCCTCGAACGCTATGCCTCCCTCCAGGGTGGCGACCTGGAGAAGATCCTGGAGGAGGAGACCGAGATCCGGACCGCCGTCCGCAAGGTGGTCAGCATCCTGGTCGAGGCGGACCTGACCGACCCCACGCGCGGCTGTCTGGTGGTCAACGCGGCCACGCAGTGTGCCGACCAGCCCGCGGCGGCGGACCGCGTCAGCACCGCGATCCGGCAGGTCGAGTCACTCCTCGCCGGGGCCCTGGAACGGGCCCAGGCGCGGGGCGAACTGTCGCCCGGGAAGGACCCGCGGGAGCTGGCCCGGTTCCTGACGACGTTCATCCAGGGAATCCGCGTCGCCGGCCGGGCACGCATGGGTAGGGAGTTCATGGAGGACGCCCTGTCCGCGGCGCTGCGCGCGCTGGACTGACATCCCCGGGAACCGCCGGCCCGCTGCCGCCGCGCACGCTTCCCCGGTTCCCCCTACCATTGTTATGTATCGATCATTCCAGAAAGAGACCGTCATGGATCTGCACCTCAAGGACAAAGTCGCCGTCGTCACCGGAGCCAGCAAGGGCATCGGCCTGGCCGTCGTCGACCGGCTCGCCCGCGAGGGCGTCAAGGTCGTCGCGGGCAGCCGCACCGCCACTGACGAGCTGGAGGCCCTGGCGGCCGACCACGACGTCACGATCGTGGCCGTGGACCTGTCCACCGCGGAGAGGGCCGAGACGCTGGTCCAGCAGGCGGTGGAACGCCACCAGCGGCTGGACATCCTCGTCAACAACGTCGGGGTCGCCGAGCCCCGCGAGTCGTTCCTCAAGGTCACCGATACCGACTGGCAGCGGATCTTCGACCTGACGTTCTTCAGCGCCGTGCGCGCCAGCCGTGCGGCCCTCCCCCACCTGGTCGCGGCCGACGGCGCGTCGATCGTCAACATCAGCTCGATCAACGCCCGGCTGCCCTTCCCGATGGTCGTGGACTACTCGGCGGCCAAGGCCGCGCTGACCAACCTCAACAAGTCCCTGTCCGAGGAGTTCGCCCCTCAGGGCGTCCGCGTCAACGCGATCGCCCCCGGGCCGGTCCGCACTCCCTTCTGGACCGCGCCGGGCGGCTTCGCCGACGCCACCGCCGCGGCCGCCGGCACCACCGCGCAAGAAGCGCTCGACAGTGTCGTGCCGCAGAGCATGGGCATCAGCTCGGGCCGCATCACCGAACCGCACGAGATCGCCGACCTCGTCCTGTTCCTCGCCTCGCCTCTCGCCGCCAACATCACGGGAACGGAGACCGTCATCGACGGCGGCCAGATCAAGACGCTCTGACGCCCTCGCCACGGCCGACCCCGCGCGTACCTCCCCCGCGGCCCCCACCCAACCCCTCGGAGGCCAGCCCGGCAGCGCCAACGGGCGTCGCTCACGGCGAGGGCCCCGTAGACTCGCGGAGCAACATTGCACGACAGGGGGAAAGGTCAGCACAGTGACACAGCAGGACGGCCATCGCCTGGCGTGGGGAGACATACCGGTCTACGACAGGCTGGTGGCGGAGATGGGCGACGTGCCCGCCGAGGTCAGCAGGGCGGCCGCTCGCCTGCTGCGGGAGACGGAACGAGCCGTCGACTTCAGTTCGTTGCGCAACTGGACGTACTGAGCCGTCGTCCCGACGGGTTCCGACGGCTCCCGGCGGTCCAAGAGCCGGACCCGGGCCCCAAGGCGCTGTGGGTGCCGCCCCACCTACCGTGCGGCCCGGCGCCGCCGGGGCAGGGCCGGTCAGAGGCCGCCCGTGTTCAGGAGCCGGTTGGGGGTGTCGGATCGGATGCCGCGCAGGACACCGCGAGTGGCCGTGCGGTCGAGCCAGACGTGGACCTGGTGGGCCGTGGCGTGGGGGTGTGCCGACAGGTACAGCGCGATCACGCCGGCCGCGTGCGGTGCGGCCCAGGACGTCGCGCCGTCGGCCTCCGTGGTCGTACCGCCTCCGGCCAGAGCGGCGGTCACCTTCTGGCCGGGGGCGTACAGGTCCACGCAGCGTCCGTAGTCCGATCCGTAGGAGCCGCCGTCGCTCCACGCGCGGTCGTTCGGGGTGGAGGCCGCCACCACGATGGTGCCGGGCACGCCCGCCGGGGAGTGCTTGCAGGCGTCGTCGTGGAAGTTGCCGGCCGACACCACCGTCGGGATCCCCGCGTCCACCATCTTCTTCACGGCGGACTCCAGGGCGGAGGAGCGGTGGTCGAGGTTCAGGGACATGTTCACCACCGCGGGCTTCCGCGCGTGCGCGGTGACCCACTTGACCGACTTCACCAGCGCAGCCTCGGCCGCCCCCGGGGAGCCGCCGCCCTCGCTCTCGCACAAGATGCCCTGGACCCGCACGAGTTCGGCCTTGGGCGCCACCCCGTACTTCGCCCCGCCGATGATGCCCGCCACGAACGTGCCGTGGCCGGTGCCCGCCTCGCTGAAGCAGTCACCTGAGTCCTTGGGGCCCACGAAGTCGGCGCCGAGGTGGGCGCGTCCGCCGAACTCCTTGTGGGCGATGTCCATTCCGGTGTCGATCACGTAGACGTGCACGCCCTTGCCGGTGGCGGTGGCGGTGAACTTCCCGTTGAGCGGCCGCGACCGCTGGTCCAGGATGTCCAGGTTCCACGGCACGTTCCGGGTCAGGGGCGCAACCGCTGCCCCCGCGACCCCGGACAGTTTCGTCACACCGCCGACGGACGCCTGCGCCGCACCGGACGGCTTCCCGGCCCCGGAGCGCGCCACCGACCGGCCCTTCCCGTGCGCGGGAAGCGTCGCTCCGCTCTCCCCGGCCGCAGCGCCGGCTTTCCCGCCACAGGCCGAGGCCGCGAGCACCGTCGCCATGGCCGCCACCATGAGGCCTGCCTTCGTCACGTTCCGCGTCACAGCGTCCCCCACGTCCCCGCTTCGTTCACAGTCAGCGCACAAGACGACGGCGGGAGGCGAGCGGTTCCAGCGCGCCGGCCGCGTGGTCGACAGCCGGCGCCCCGGGACGGGAGCCCCCGACCGCGCGTCGTGACCTGAGTCACGTGAGGATCAGGGAACCCGGCGCCGCGCACGGACGGCCGGCACGGTGTGAGGAACCGCGTGAATAATGGGAGATGAGAGCCGGGGGGTGCCGCGTGGAGATCACATGGCGTCGGGTCGGGGAGCGGGACTTCCCGCTGCTGCGCACGTGGCTGCTCCAGCCCCATGTGGCGCGCTGGTGGAATCACGAGACCACCGCAGAGGCGGTGGCACGCGACTTCGGTCCCGCCGCTCGCGGCGAGGAACCCTCCGAGGACTTCCTGGCCTGCGTCGACGGCCGGCCGATCGGCCTGGTTCAGCGCTCACGCCTGTGCGACTACCCAGAGTATTCAGCCGAGTTGGCGGCCGTCGTCGCGGTGCCCGACGGCTCTCTGACCATCGACTACCTGATCGGTGACCCGGGGCACACCGGACAGGGCATCGGCACGGCGATGATCCGTTCGTTCATCGACCGTACCTGGGCCGAGCACCCCCTCGCTCCCTGCGTTCTCGTACCCGTGGTGGCGGCCAACCGCCGCTCGTGGAGGGCGCTGGAGCGCGCCGGGCTGCGTCGGGTCGGGGTCGGGGAGCTGGAGCCGGACAATCCCGTCGACGCCCCGACCCACTACCTGTACCGCGTCGACCGGCCCGTGGACGCCGGCTGAGCCGGTGGGTGGTGCGCCGGGCCGGGCGCGGAAAGCGCACGACGCCGATCCGGGCGGAGGTGGATCCCCCCGTGGCAGATGCCCTTCAACTATGCAAGGTCACGGTCCGGTGCCGTCCCTGCCCACCACCGAAACCCGGCGCTCCCGGCCGCCGTTGGCACGCACATGGACGACGACGCCTCCCTCCCTACCACCACCCGGCTCCTGGGCTCCTACTGGCTGGACTCCTCCTACTGGCACCCGTCGAAGCCCTGTTGCTGCTTCGCCCCGCCGCCGCCCCGGCGGGTGCGCGGCGGGCGCCTGGCACGGACCGTCCTGACCGTGGCCGCCTACGGGCTCATCCTCACCGCGCTCGCGCTCACCGCGGCCAACTGAGGCCGGCCGCCGCCACTTCGCCGACCACCGGCCGGGCCTACGGCTGGTCCGGCCACGCGGCCAGCACCTCGCCGGTGTTCTCGTCGGTCAGGGTGACACGGGCGTCGGGCATGCCGCCGTACTCGCCGATCCAGCGCCGGAACTTGTCCCGTGCGGTCCCCTCGCTCCCCCACCAGCCGTGCTGCACCAACCGGCCGCCGGAAAAGAGCCGCAGGTGATAGCGATCGGGGCCGGTCGCGCGGTGAGAACCCCGGTCATCGGCGGGAACTCCGGTCATGCGGCGCGAGCCCCCGTCAGGCGGCGCTCGTCTTGCGGCGGCGGCCACCGGCCGCGAGGGCGTCGACGAGCTCCTCTCGGCTCATCTTGGACCGGCCGGCGACCTCCTGTTCGGCCGCGCGCTGGTACAGCTCCGCCTTGCTCAGCTTCCGCAGCTCGCTCCTGCCGTCGCCGCCGCGGCCGCGTGAGCGGGCCGGCGCCGTCCCGGCCTTCTTCGGCGGTGCCTTCCGGTCCTGTGCCTTCGCCGTCCTGCCGTCCCCGGCGGTGCGGGCGGGCTTGCGCTGGGCGGACTCGGTCTGCCGCGGGGCCGCCTTCTTGCCGTCGCGGCCGGAGCGGGCCGCCTGGAGGCTGCCTTCGAGGACCTGCATCAGGTCGACGACGTTCGTCGCCTCCGGCGGCGCCTCGGCCACCGCGATCTCCTGGCCCTCCGCCTTGGCCTCGACCAGCTCGCGCACCTTCTCCTGGTAGGTGTCGTGGTACCGCTCGGGCTGCCAGTCCCCGCTGAGGGCGTCGACCAGTTGGAGCGCCATCCGCAGTTCCTTGCCGCTGCCTGCCCGCCCCGAGGGCAGCTCGGGCAGCTCGCTGCCCGGGTCGCGCACCTCGTCCGCCCAGTGCAGCGTCTGCAGCACCAGCACGTCGCCCTCCGCGCGCAACGCGGTCAGGTACTGCTTGTTGCGCATGACGAACGTGGCGATACCGGCCTTGTTCCCTTCGGCGAGCGCCGCCCGCAGCAGCTCGTAGACCTTGGCGTACTCCTTGCCGCGCGGGGCGACGTAGTAGGTGCGGTCGAAGTACACCGGCTCGATGGCCTCCAGGGCGACGAAGTCGCTGATGTCGATGGTCTGGGAGCGGCCCGGTGCGATCTCGTCCAGTTCGTCGGGCTCGACCACGACGTATTCACCCTCACCGACCGGGAAGCCCTTGACGATGTCGCCGGTGTCGACCTCGTCGCCGGTGCGCTCGTTCACCCGCCGGTTGCGGATCCGGTCGGAGGTGCCGCGCTGCAGCTGGTGGAAGTGGACCGTGTGGTCCTCGGTCGCCGTGTAGAGCCCCACGGGGACCGAGACGAGCCCGAAGGTGATCACTCCGCTCCAGATGGACCGCGCCATGGCCTGCTCCGTTCCGTCCTGCCGGCGACGGCGGCCGGTACTGTCCGCCTGCCTTCACGCTCGCACCACCGCCTCCCACGCGCGCGCCGGGCCGGGCCGGGCGCGCACGTGCCGAAGGGCCTTCTGCGCGCTCGCGGTCCCCGTGCGCGCGAGGGTCACGGGCGCCCCGCGGTCCCACCCCGGTGCCTCAGGTTCCGCGCCGCGTCAGGTTCCGCGCCGCGTCTGTCCGGCAAGCTTCCGGGCGCGCGCTTCCGTGTCCCCGGCCCGGCGCCGCGCCTCGCGCACGGCCCGGTCCGCCGCTCGGGTTTCATCGCGGGCCGTGCGTGCCGTGTCCCGCGCCTGTCGCTGCTCACTCTCGGCGTCCCGCAGCCGCCGGGACAGGTCCGCGACGCGCTGCCCGGCCTGCCGCTCGGCTTCGTCCGCGCGGTTCAGCTCCTTCTCGGCGGCGGCCAGCTCGCCCTCACGGGCATGGAGCTCCTGCTGGGCTTCCGTGGCCTGCCGCCGGGCCTCCTGAAGGCGCTTGCGCGCATCGTCGCGCCGGGCGCGCGCCGCGTCCAGATCGGCCACCTCGGCGGCGGGCCGGGCGGCATGCCCGGAAGTAGGTGCCGGGGAGGTCGGCTTCCGGGTGGCGGCGGGGAAGCCGACCGGGACGCTCAGCGGCTTCGCCAGGCGCCCCGTCGCCCACTCCTCGGCCGCCTCGGAGTCGGCCAACACGGCCTGCAGGGTGTCCTGGACGTCCTGCCGGGCGGCCTCACCGATGCCCCGGCCGGCCTGAGCGGTCAGCTGGGCGGCCTGCTGGGCCAGGGCGAACGTGAGCTGGTGCTGTCGTACGGACAGCTCGCGCAGCTTCTCACCGTCCAGGTCCTGGTGGGCCTGCCGCAGCCCCTCACCGAGCTGGAGCAACGTCTGGACCTCGGCGGGCCGCTCGCGCACCAGCAGGTTGCTCGCCCAGGCGGCCAGCGTGGGGCGGCGCAGTCGCTGGATCTCGGCGGCCAGCTCCCGGTTCCCGGCGGCGCGTGCGGCCTTCGCCCGCGTGTCGCGAACCGTGGTGAAGTCGCCCGGCGGCAGTCCGTAGAGCTCATCGGCGACCGTGTCCAGATCCACCCGCCGCCTCCCTCCCCCGGCCTCGGAGAACATCGGCTCAGGCGTCGGCCGGGTCCGTCAGGTCCGTCAGCAGGTCGTGGTCCCGGAGAGCCGGCAGGGACAGCGTCTTGTAGCCCACCTGCTCGAAGAGTACGACGATGCGATCGTCCTCCGTGCTCATCACCGTGCCCCGGCCCCACACGGCGTGGCGGACGACGTCGTTCGGCTCGTAGGCCGCGCGGGGCCCGGACGCGGGAGCCGCAGCGGCCTGCCGGGGCCCCGTCCCGGTGGGGTCGTCACGGTCCCGGTCCCGGTTCTCCGCGCGGTCCCGGTCGCAGACGTCGCACATGCCGCACGGCTCGTCGGGCCGGTCGCCGAAGTAGCCGAGCAGGTACTGGCGCCGGCACGACCGCGTCTCCGCGTAGCCCCGCATCATCTCGATCCGTGAACGGTCCGTCCGGCGCCGTCGCTCGAACACCTCCCGCGCCGCGTCCACGGCCTTGCCCGCCGTGCGGCCCGGGACAGCGCGCACGGCGCGGCGCCCGCCCTCGACGGTCACGGCGCCGGCACCTTCGAGCAGGTTGATCAGGTCGGTGGCCTTCTGGCGGGACAGATCGCACAGCTGTGCCACACGGCTGCGGCTCAGCGGGGCGTCCTCGCCCAGCAGGGTGGTCATGATCCTGTGCAGGCCGTCGGTGTCCAGTGTCCGGGCGGTGAGGAACTTCTGCAGCCCGAGATCCTCGGGGCGGTAGAACAGCTCGGCCCGAGCGGGTGCTCCGTCCCGGCCGGCGCGCCCGATCTCCTGGTAATAGGAGTCCGGGGAGTCGGGAACGGACGCGTGGGCGACGAACCGTACGTCGGGTTTGTCGATGCCCATCCCGAACGCGGAGGTGGCGACGACCACGGCGGGCGCCCCGGCCATGAAGCCGTCCTGGACGCGGCGCCGGTCCGCCGCCTTCATCCCCGCGTGGTACGCCGCCGCGTCCACGCCCTCCCGCCGAAGCCGCTCAGCGTACGTCTCGGCGTCCTTGCGGGTGGCGGTGTAGAGGATGCCCGGGGCGTGCGCCGCCGACGTCCACCCGGTGACGGCGTCGCGTTTCGCTTGGTCGTCGGTGAAGGTGTGCACCGCCAGGTGGACGTTGGGCCGATCCGTACCGGTGGTCACGACAACGGCGTCACGCAGGTGCAGGTGCTCGGCGATGTCGGCCCGGACCGGGGCGGCGGCCGTCGCGGTCAGGGCGAGCACCGGCGGGCGGCCGAGGCGTTCGGCGGCCTCTCCGAGGTTCAGGTAGTCGGGGCGGAAGTCGTGGCCCCAGGCGGAGACGCAGTGGGCCTCGTCGACGACGAACAGCGAGGGGCGCAGCGCGCGCAGCCGCTTCAGCACGTCGTCCTTCGCCAGTTGTTCCGGTGACAGGAACAGGTACTCGGCCTCGCCGTCCCGGACCGCCCGCCAGCCCCGGTCGGTGACGGACACCGGCTGTGCGGAGTTCACGGCCACGGCGTCCGGCACGTCCTTGCGCCTCAGTCCGGCGACCTGGTCACGTTGCAGGGCGATCAACGGTGACACGACGACGGCGGGGCCACCGAGCATGACGGTCGGCACCTGGTAGATGGCCGACTTGCCGGAACCGGTGGGCATGACCACGAGCACGTCGCGGCCGTCCAGCAGGGCCTCCATCGCCTCCGTCTGCTCGGGAGCCAGGTCGCTCCAGCCGAAACGTTCCCTGGCGACGTGGCGCAACCGCGCGACCCGGTCCCGCGTTCCCTCGGGCATCTCGGTGGTCGACCCGTCGCTCGGAGGGGCCTGTCGTACAGACGTCTCCCTCCGTCCGTCGGGCGATCCGCCCGCGTCCGGTCCGGACGTGCGGCGTTCGCCGGGGGTGTCTTTCACCTGCATGGTCACGAAGCCTCCCGTCACGGTCGCGAGAGTCCCGCGAGCTGTGCCGAGTACCCCCGTGCGGCTGCCGTAGCACCCGTGTACGGCTTCCGCGACTCCGGCGCCGCCACGTTTACGTCCCGGCCGTTTCGGCCACTTGGTCTACGCACTCTCCGGGAGGCCGGAGAGGCACTCCTGCGCGTACGGCGCGGCTTGGGGACACCCTCCGTGCTCCCTGGGCGGCGGGCGGCGCGGCGAGACGGAAGGTGCCACGGGACGTGATCACTGTTGGTGTCGAAGAGGAATACCTGCTGATCGACGCGGTCACCGGACGGCTTGCCGCGCACGGGGACAAGGTACGCGCGGCCGCGGGGCTCGAGCCGTTCGTCGCCCCGGAGGAGATACAGACCGAGCTGCTGGAGGCCCAGGTGGAGGTGGTCACTCCGATCTGCGGCTCGCTCGAGGAGGTCGGAGGCCATCTGCTACGGCTGCGGCACGCCGTCACCGCGGCGGCGGAGGCACTCGGCTGCCGCATCCTGGCCAGCGGCACACCGCCCCTGTGCACGGAGTCCGTAGCCGTCACGGACCGGCCCCGCTACCGGGCCATGCAGCGGCAGGCTCCGCAACTGGTCGCCGAACAGCTCGTCAACGGCATGCACATCCACGCCGCCGTGCCCGACCGGCGCACCGGTGTGGAGGTACTCACCCGGCTACGGCCCTGGCTGCCCGTGCTGACCGCCATGTCCGCCAACTCCCCCATGTGGGACGGCGAGGACACCGGCTTCGCCACCTGGCGCACGTTGGTCTTCGACCGCTGGCAGGTCAGCGGCATCCCCCCGTACTTCGTCGACGACGCCGACTACGACCGGCGGGTGCAACGCCTGCTGGACTCCGGTGTCATCTCCGACACCGGCCAGCTGTACTGGCAGGCCCGGCTGTCCGAGCGCTTCCCCACCATCGAGGTGCGCTGCTTCGACGTCCAGCTGCGCACCGACGAGGCCGTGATGTTCGCCGGTCTCGTACGGGCCCTCGTCCAGCGTGCGATCTGGGACGCCGACGCCGGTGAACCGAGGCCGCAGCCGGACCCGGAGCTGTTGGAGGCCGCGATGTGGCAGGCCGCCCGCCAGGGGCTGTCCGGCGAACTGATCGACCCGGACGGTGTGGCGCGCCGTGCCGGGGACGTGGTGTGCCGGCTGATGCGGCACGTCGGCCCTGCGCTGGAGCATGCGGGGGACGCGCGGGAGGTCCGGGCACTGGTCCACCGGCTGCTGCGGGGCGGCACCGGAGCGGACCTGCAGCGGGAGGCACTGGCCCGGGGCGGGGTCGCCGGGGTCACCGACATGATCGCGGCCGTGAGCGGTATCTCGTAGGGGGTCGGGCGACGGCGTCGGGCGCGCTGTTCCGCCGCACGGGCTGGAGCCGGCCGCCGACACGACGGAGCGGCTGCCGTCACGGCAGCCGCCCTGTTCGGTGATCTCTCCGACGAGTCCCGCTTCGCCCAGCACGTGCCGAGCCACTCGTTTCATCCGTCCGAACCCGCTCCCGCATCGCCGACCGCGTGACATCGTCGATCAGGCGTACGACGCGACACCCCACAAGCGGCCGCGCCGCCGGTCCGCGGGGCCGCCCCGGGCAGGAAGTGGCGCCGCCACGACGGCACGCTCGGCGTTTCGGCCATCACCACTTCGGCGTCAAGCCCATGCACGACAAGGATCGGTGCACCCCACAAGCTCCGACACGCGCACAACCCCGGGGGTGCCGACACGACCGAAACACATGTGTTCGAAGTTCGGGCTGACGCGTTGAACCACACGAACCAGCCGCACAACCGTCTAGGGGGACCGCGTTGACTTCGGCGAACACACCAGCACCACCGACCCCCGTCCACCTCGCACGGCACGGAGGCGTCCTGTGAAGCGGTTCTTCGGACGCGTGCGGATGGCCGAGCCGGAGGTCTCCGACGCCGAGCAGGAGCTGTTCGGCGGTCCGCTGCGCTACGACCTCGGCTGGTCGGAGCACGAGGGTGCGCAGCTCGACCTGACGATGATGTCGGCGCTGCGTTCCATGCCCCGGCTCGTCGGAGCGGCCTTGCGGATGGCATGGCACGCGGACCGCCGCGCGCTGCTCACGGTCGCGATCAGCGAGGTCGGACAGGGTGTCGCCGGGGCCGTCGGGCTGCTCGCGGTCAACGCCGTCATGCACGCGCTGCTCGGCTCGGGAACCCCTGAGCAGCGGTTGCACGCGGTGCTGCCGGGACTGCTCGCCGCCGCCGGGGCCGCCGTCGTGAACTCGGGCCTGGCCGGATGGTCCACCTCGCGGGCGGGCCGACTGGAGCCGCTGGTCGAGCGGACGGCCACGACCCAGTACCTGGCCGCCGCCGCGTCGGTGGAGCTGGAGGCCATCGAGGACCCGGAGTTCAGGCGGCTGATCGATGTCGCCCAGTACGGCGCCGGCTCCGCCCGCCGCATGATCGGTGCCTGCGTGGCCGCGCTGAACGGGACCATCTCGCTGATCTCCACGGCCGGCGTCCTCACCATCCTCCACCCGGTCCTGCTGCCGATGCTCGTCCTGATCGCGGCGCCGCGCGGCTGGGGCGCGATGCGGGTGGCGCAGGAACGGTACGTGTCGGTGATGAGCTGGATCGAGCACGTGCGGGCGAGCCGCCTCATCGGCAACCTGCTCACGGAGCGGACCGCCGCGCAGGAGGTCCGCATCCACGCCGTCGGACCGTTCCTGCTCAGCCGCTACGAGCGCATGGCCGAGAGCGCCGAGGCGGAGCAGGAGCGGCTGGCCGCCGGCAAGGCCGTCACCGAGTGGGTGGCCGCCGCCCTGTCCGGGCTCGCCATGGCGGCGACCTATGCGGCCATGTTCCTGCTGATCATGAGCGGGCGCATGAGCCTGGCCGTGGCCGGGACCGCCGTCATCGCCGTCCGGTCCGGCTCGGCGAGCCTGGGCGCGCTGGTGATGAACGTGAACCAGTTGCACGAGGAGTCCCTCTACGTCCGCGACCACGCCCGGTTCCTGGACGAGGCGGCACGGCGCAGGATTCCCGGCGGGGGCGACCCCGTGCCCCCACGGGTGAGGCAGGTCGTGCTCGACCAGGTCGGCTACCGCTATCCGGACCGGGAAGCGCCCGCCCTGGACGGGGTGTCGCTCACGTTGCCCATGGGCTCGGTCACCGCCGTGGTCGGCGAGAACGGCTCCGGCAAGAGCACCCTGATGAAGGTGCTGTCGGGACTGCTCCTGCCGCAGAGCGGGACCGTGCTGTGGGGTGACGCCGACGTCGCGTCCCTCGACCGCTCCGAGGTCTTCGCCCGCGTGGCGCTGCTCACCCAGGACTTCCAACGCTGGCCCGTGACCGCCGCGTTGAACATCAGAATCGGCCGCCCGGCCCAGGAAGCCGGTCCCCAGGATCTGCAGCCGTCCGTCGACTACGCGAATGCCGGGCCGGTGATCGCGAAACTCCCCGACGGCCTTCGCAGCCTGCTCGCCCGGATGTTCCGCGGCGCCAGCGAACTCTCCGGCGGCGAATGGCAGAAGATCGGACTCGCTCGCACACACTGGCGCAGCTCCACCTCGGACGCCGACGGTGTACTCGTCGTGGACGAGCCCACCTCCGCCCTCGACCCGCAAGCCGAGATCGCCGCGTTCGACCGCATCCGCCGGCTCGCCGCGCCGAACCGGGCCGTCGTCCTCGTCACCCACCGCATGTCCGGCGTCCGCCACGCCGACCACATCTACGTCCTGCACCACGGACGGCTCGTCGAACACGGCAGCCACGACGAACTCATGGCCGCCCAGGGACGCTACGCCTCCATGTTCGACGCCCAAGCCGCCCAGTACGCCCCCACCGCCACCATCCCCCACC
>NZ_JAJSZC010000087.1:0-30087 GCF_036815105.1 Streptomyces sp. IBSBF 3136 | reverse complement strand
GTCGTCGTGCGGGGGCCGGTGCGCGGCCGTGGGCGTGGGGCCGGTGGCGTCGGCGGGGGTGTGGCGGGCGACGAGTTCCTGTCCCTTGCGGAGTACGTCCTGGGGCAGTCGTACGGTGCCGGAGGCGGCGGCCACCAGGTCGACGCGGGCGCCGATGTCGTCGGCGAAGCGGCTGAGGCGGGCGGTGTCCTCGGCGGAGCGCATGTCGACGAGGGCGACGACCACGTAGTGGTCGCGGGGGTGGCGTGCGTGCAGGTCCCGGATGGTGTTGAGGACGGTGTTGCCGGTGGAGAACTCGTCGTCGACCAGGACCAGTGGGCCGTCGCCGGCGAGCAGGGCGGTGTCCTCGGGGAGCAGCAGGTGGGAGGTGGCGTGGGAGTGGGACTCCTCGAAGCCGCCGGCGGGGGTGAGGCCGGGCACGGGGCGGCGGGTGGAGTGCAGGTAGGGGGCGAGGCCGAGGCCGTCGGCGACGCAGTGGCCGAGGCCGGTGGCGGTCTCCGCGTAGCCGAGGACGACGGCGGAGGCGGCCCGGGTGTCACCGAGCAGTTCGCGGACGCGGCGGCCGAGGCGGAATCCGTGGTCGTAGACCACGGAGGGCGACTGGGGTACGTGCTTGCCGAGCACGTGGGAGACGAGCAGGTGGGCCCGCTTGGGGTTGCGGCGCAGCGCGAGCCCCAGCAGGGCCGGCAGGCCGTCGTCGCCCTCGAGTCCGACGCCGAGTCGCTCGGCGACCCAGGTGCCGGACCAGACTCCGTCGTTCACTGCGTTGTTCATGCGTTCCTTGGGTTGCGGAAGGTCGGCCGGAGTGTCCGGCGGTGTCAGCCGGGGATGCCGGCGGTGAGCAGTTCGACGAAGCCGATGTCCTCGTTGGCGACGCCGAAGACCTCGGCGCGCAGGAGGGTCCGTTCGGCCCAGGCGCGGTGCGGTTTCACTTCGTTCATCTTGTTCGTGTAGGCCGACCGGAGTACACCCCCGCCGCCGCGTTCCGGCCGGAGGATGTCCTGGGCGTCGCTGAACTCCTCGTGGCTGACCACGGACAGCGCGTGCACGGGCAGGACGTGGGAGGGGTGGATGCAGGTCTTGCCGAGCAGGCCGTTGGCCTGGTCGAGGGAGATCTCCCGCAGCAGCCCGTCCATGGCGTGCTCGATGAGCTTCTCGCGCAGTTCGACGGCCTGCACCTCGAGGAAGGGGCTCTGCCGCAACTGTGGCTTGAACATGCGCTCGGGGACCCGGAAGTACTCCCAGACCGGTCCGGTCACGGTGAATCCGGTGCCGTCGGCCCGGCCCAGCATGTTGACGACGTCGGCGATCACGGAGGCGACGACCTGGACGTCGTAGGCGGTCATGTCGGGGGCCCGGCGCAGGCCGTAGGAGGAGCAGAAGTCGGTGACGCCGAGGCGCAGGGCGAGCACCCGGTCGCGGAACTTGCCGACGGCGCGGGCGATGCCCTCCAGGGTGTCGACGCGGGACTCGCGGTAGAGGAGCTCGGGGGACTCCAGGACGGGCATGGCGAACAGGCGGCGGCCGCTGTGGGCCTCGGCGTGGCTGAGGGCCTCCAGGAAGGGCAGGCCGCGTTCCTCGGTGAACTTGGGCAGCACGAACCCGGACAGCAGCCGTACGGAGGCGCCGAGGCGCTGGACGAGGTCGGGTATCTGTTCGGGGGTGCGGACCCGGATGAACAGCAGGGGCGGCTCGGTCTCCGGGCGGGTGTCGAGGTCGGCGAACTGGCGGACGAGGTTCTCCTCGCCGGCGACGACGTCGGCGTCGTCGATCGAGTCCTCCAGGCACAGCACCATCGAGACGACGCCGTTGGCGGCCTGCTTGGTGATGTCGTCGGCGAGCCGGGGCCGGGTCGCGGGGCTGTACAGCGTGGCGCCCAGGGCGGCGGAGAGCAGTCTGGCCGGGGAGTCGGCGGTGAACGCGCACGGTTCCTGGTGGAACAGGCGCTGCCGCTCCTCGGGGACGATGTGCCCGAAATGACGCATAGGACTCCTCAGGGCGCGAGCCGAGCCTGTGGATTCGGTAAAGGGTGGCCGGTAATAGTACGTAGGGATCGATGTCGGGGGTTCCCTTCGGGCATGAATTTCCGGTAACTCACCCGTGTCGGTGTCACCACCCCCCGCATTGTCGTGGCCAGGACCGAGAGGGCAGGATGACGGCATGACGCACGCGATGCTGAAGGGGTCGAACGTCCCGCTGGAGGCCACCACGGTGCGCGCCGTGCTGCGCTGGACGCCTGGGCAGGGTGTTCCGGACGTGGACGCCTCGGCGCTGCTGCTGGGCTCCGACGGCCGCGTGCGCTCCGACGAGGACTTCGTCTTCTACAACCAGCCCCGGCATCCGTCCGGGACGGTGTGGCGGCTGGGCAAGAAGCGGATCACCGAGGGGCTGACCGACACGATCCAGTCAGAGCTGTCGGGGGTGGAGCCGGGGGTCGGCCGCATCCTGCTGGTGGCGTCGGCGGACGGGTTGACCTTCGACCGGGTCCCGGCTCTGTGCATCCTGCTGTACGACGCCTCCGTGGCCGACGGCGAGCCGCTGGCGCACTTCGAGATCAAGCCGGAGACCGGTGCGGAGACCGCGCTGATCTGCGGTGAGCTGTACCGGCGCGGGGAGGGCTGGAAGTTCCGTGCGCTGGGTGAGGGCTATTCGAACGGTCTGAAGGGCCTCGCGACGGACTTCGGTATCTCGGTGGACGAGTCGGAGGCGGAGGAGGAGCGGGGGCAGGCCCCGCCGGAGACCACCTCGCAGCCGCTGCCGCCCGAGCAGCCGACGTCGGTGCCGCCGCAGCCGGCGTACGGCTATCCGCAGCCGACGTCGGCGCGGCAGGCCCAGCAGCCGTCGTACGGCTATCCGCAAGCGGAGAGCCGTCCCGCCTACGGCTATCCGCAGGCGCCCCAGCCGGCCATGACGGCTCCGCTGGACCCCAATTTCCGGCTGCCGCCGCAGGGGCCGCAGTTCATCGGCCGGTAGGGGTCACCGCTCCACCTTGGTCTTGTAGCCGCGGCCCCAGGTCAGGCCCCAGCCGTAGAGCCGGTCGAGTTCTCCCTGGAAGCCGTAGACGAACTTGACCTCGCGGCGGACGAGCAGTTCGTCCTTGACGTTCTCGATCATCACGACGGCGCACGAGCGGGCCTGGGGGTGCCGCTCGTCGAGGCCTATCTCGATCCTGGGGCCGTTGCTGGGGTAGAGCGTCACGATCGCGTGGGTGCGGTCGAAGGCGGGGGTCTGGTCGTAGATGTACACGAAGACGAGCAGCCGCTTGATCGCCTCGCGGTGGTCCAGGTTGATGTACATGGTCTCGCCGGACGCCGAGCCGAACCGGTCGTCGCCGCTGAGCTTGATGTACGGCGGCGCGTTGACGTCGCCGAGGTAGCCGCCGAGGGGCTGGACGACCCCCTTGGTGCCGTCCATCAGCTCGTACAGGCAGCCGAGGTCGAGGTCGACGTTGACCATGCTCTGGCCGTGTCCGAGCACCTCGGGGGGCCGCAGGGCCTTGAAGGGGTGCCGGAAGAGGCTGGTGCGCTGGTTCTGGTCGAAGTCGGAGGTCCGCATCCGCCAGGCCAGGTTGATGCGCAGGTGGCCGGTGGCCGCGTCCTGTTTGGTGAGGGACACCTGCTGGTGCCGCCTGGTCAGTTCGATCGCGTTGGTCGCCGCGCTGCCCGAGTCGAAGTCGGCGGCGCGTCCGCCCCGCAGCCCGTCGAAGAAACCCATGCCCGCCCCCGGATGGTGGTCTGTGAACGCCGTCGGGGCGGCCGACCGTGTCGGCCGCCCCGAACAGAGCGTTCCTCACCGGACGGGGCGCCACACCCCGTCCCGCCCCTGATCATGCCCCTGAGGGGCGGCCAGGGGTGGTGGTCCGTCCCGTCAGACGCCGGAGGAGACCTCCGCCTTCTCGCCCGCGCCGTCGCCGGACTCCGCGAGGGCGCGGTTGCGGCGGACGGAGGACCAGAAGGACCAGGCGATCAGGACGACGCCGACGAGGCCGGTGATGACCTCGTTGATCTCGTACTGGATGGTGACCATGAGGATCACGGCCAGGGCGCCGATCGCGTAGTGGGCGCCGTGCTCCAGGTAGACGTAGTCGTCCAGGGTGCCCTGGCGGACCAGGTACACGGTGAGCGAGCGGACGTACATCGCGCCGATGCCGAGGCCGAGCGCCATCAGGACGATGTCGTTGGTGATGGCGAAGGCGCCGATCACGCCGTCGAAGGAGAACGACGCGTCCAGGACCTCCAGGTAGAGGAACATGAAGAACGCGGCCTGGCCGGCCAGCACGACGGCGGGCTTCTTCTTGCCCGTGCGGGCGGCCTCTTCCTCCTCCTCGTGCTCGCGCTCCTCCTCTTCCTCCAGCTTGTCCTCGAAGTAGCCGGAGAGGCCGCCGACGACCATGTAGGTGATCAGGCCGGCGATACCGGCGATCAGGACCGTCTGCGCCTTGTCGGCGTGGGCGCCGCCGTGCTGGTGGGCATGGGTGGCGAAGGTGAAGGAGGTGATCAGCAGGACGATGAGGGCGATGCAGACCGACAGCATGTCGACCTTGCCGAGCTTGGCCAGGGGCCGCTCGATCCAGCGCAGCCACTGGATGTCCCGGTCCTCGAAGATGAAGTCGAGGAAGATCATCAGCAGGAACATCCCGCCGAACGCGGCGATCGACGGGTGGGCGTCGGTGACCAGCTGCTGGTAGCGGTCCTTGTTGTTCAGGGCCAGGTCGACGGCCTCGACCGGGCCCATCTTGGCGCTGATGGCGACGATGACGACGGGGAAGACCAGCCGCATACCGAAGACCGCGATGAGCACGCCGACCGTGAGGAAGATCTTCTGCCAGAAGGCGCTCATCTTCTTCAGGATCCCGGCGTTGACCACCGCGTTGTCGAACGACAGCGAGATCTCCAGGACGGCGAGGATCGCCACGATCCCGAAGGCGGTCCATCCCCCGTAGAACGCCGCCGCGACCAGACCGAGCGCGGTAATCGCGAACGACCAGCCGAAGGTTTTCAGAAGCACAGTGGCTACCCCATCGTGTTGTGGGGGCACCTCCCAGACGAAGTCTGGGGGAGGGTTTCCCCCGCGCTGTACTCAGCTTTTACGAAACGTTGACTCCGAAGTCTAGAGCGATGCCGCGCAGGCCCGAGGCGTACCCCTGTCCCACGGCTCTGAACTTCCATTCGCCCTGGTAGCGGTAGAGCTCGCCGAAGATCATCGCGGTCTCCGTGCTGGCGTCCTCGCTGAGGTCGTAGCGGGCCAGTTCCTGCCCGTCGGCCTGGTTGACCACGCGGATGAACGCGTTGGAGACCTGTCCGAAGGTCTGTCCGCGCTCGTCCGCCAGGTGGATCGAGACGGGGAAGATGACCTTCTCGCACTGGGGCGAGACCTTGGTCAGGTCGATCAGAATCGATTCGTCGTCGCCCTCGCCCTCACCGGTGAGGTTGTCACCGGTGTGCTCGACCGAGCCGTCGGGGCTGGTGAGCTGGTTGTAGAACACGAACCACTCGTCCCCCAGCACCCGGTTGCCCGCGCCGCACAGCAGGGCGCTGGCGTCGAGGTCGAAAGGGGCGCCGGTGGTGGAGCGCGCGTCCCAGCCGAGCCCGATCAGGACGTTGGTGAGGTTCGGTGCGGCTTTGGAGAGGGAGACGTTGCCTCCCTTGGCGAGCGTGACGCCCATGATGCTGGTCCTCCCCTGATGGTGCTTTCCCTGGTTGTCCTGCACGTCCGGCGCCGACCGTAAACGGTGCGGCGCCGGACGGATGCGGGGGCTTCGTGCGTCAGACGTTCACGCCGAAGTCCTGGGCGATACCGCGCAGGCCCGAGGCATAGCCCTGGCCGATGGCGCGGAACTTCCACTCCGCGCCGTGCCGGTACAGCTCGCCGAAGACCATCGCGGTCTCGGTGGAGGCGTCCTCGCTCAGGTCGTAGCGGGCGATCTCCTGCTCGCCCGCCTGGTTCACCACGCGGATGAACGCGTTGCGGACCTGGCCGAAGGACTGCTGGCGGTTCTCGGCGTCGTAGATCGACACCGGGAAGACGATCTTCTCGACGTCGGCCGGGACGCCGGCCAGGTTGATCTTGATCTGCTCGTCGTCGCCCTCGCCCTCACCGGTGATGTTGTCACCGGTGTGCTCGACCGAGCCGTCGGGGCTCTTGAGGTTGTTGAAGAAGACGAAGTGCTGGTCGCTGGCGACCTTGCCGGAGCTGTTCAGCAGCAGCGCGCTGGCGTCGAGGTCGAAGTCGGTCCCGGTCGTGGTGCGCACGTCCCACCCGAGACCTACGATCACGGCGGTGAGGCCCGGGGCCTCCTTCGTCAGCGATACGTTGCCGCCCTTGCTGAGGCTGACTCCCACGGGTCCTCCATGTGGTGTCCAGGGGCGAGAGCCCCGTCGTGCTACGGATATGGGATCAACGTGCCGATCCTAGTGACGGGTTCCCGCCCCCGCAGACCCTGGACCCGAAGAACCACAGGTGTCGGATCACCGGTCGGCCACCCGCCGGCTCACAGGGTGTCGAGCGCCTTCACGTACTCGTTCAGGTCGCGCGCGTCCGGCAGCCCGTTGACCACGGTCCACCGCACGACGCCCTCCTTGTCGATGACGAAGGTGCCCCGGACGGCGCATCCCTTGTCCTCGTCGAAGACGCCGTAGGCGCGCGAGACGTTGCCGTGCGGCCAGAAGTCGGAGAGCAGCGGGTACTCCAGGCCCTCCTGCTCGGCGAAGACGCGCAGGGTGTGGATGGAGTCGTTGGAGACGGCGAGCAGCTGCGTGTCGCGGTCCGCGAACTTCGGCAGGTTGTCGCGCAGCTCGCACAGCTCGCCGGTGCAGACGCCGGTGAAGGCGAAGGGGTAGAACAGCAGGACCACGTTCTTCTCGCCGCGGAAGTCGGCGAGCCGCACCGGGCGGCCGTGGTTGTCCTTGAGCTCGAAGTCGGGCGCCTTGTCGCCGACCTGGATCGCCATCGTCGTGCTTCCCTTCGGTGGGCTGAACGGGTGAGAGCGCGGAAGACGCTCGGCACCACCCTACGCAGCGATCACCGCGGGCCAGGAGTGGGCTCACGGACGGGCCGGCCGATGCCGGCCCGTCCGCGGCTCCGAGGACGAGGCGGGTACTACCTCTCGACTACCTCTTGCCGGACTTGGCGGCCTTCGGCGTCGCCAGGCGCGAGCCGCTCCAGTCCTTGCCGACGCTGACGCTCTTGGACGCGGTCAGTCCGGCGGTCGTCGCGGCTTCCGAGATGTCGCTCGGCTCCACGTACCCCGAACGGCCGGTCTTCGGCGTGAGGAGCAGGATGGCGCCACCCTCTTCGATGTACGTGGTGGCGTCCACCAGCGCATCCGTGAGGTCACCGTCGTCATCACGGAACCACAGCACGACGGCATCGGCCACGTCGTCGTAGTCCTCGTCCATGAGGTCGGCCCCGATGACCTCCTCAATGGCCTCGCGGAGCTCCTGGTCGACGTCGTCGTCGTAGCCGATCTCCTGGACCACCTGCCCGGGCTGGAACCCCAGCCTGGCGGCAGGGTTCGTCCGCTCCTCCGCGTGGTCCGCGGTCGCGCTCACGGGTTGCCTCCTGATCATGTCTTGATGAATATCTCAGCCACGCGCGTGCGCGAAGCATTGGCCGTAGTCCACACGGGCGGGACGGATCGCGCAAGTACCCGGCCGTTCAGACCGCCGAAACGGTGACGATCCTGGCCGTGTCGCCGCAACTCCTGGCACCGTACCCCGATTCGTCGGGAGCCACATCACACCGATGTGCCCGCTTTGCGCGGTTCGGAACCATCCAGGACTCCGACTCTCGAACAACTATGCCAAGTCCGTCACACCCCGGGCGTATCGTTGCGTTTTGACCGGCCCGCCGCCCGGGTTACCTCGGGGTAGAGATGACGTACACCTTCCCCGAGGTACACGATGGGGACCGGTGCAGGAGCGAGAAATACCGGGGAAGAACCGGAAAAACCGAATAAAAGCGGCCCTCTGACAGGTAAGGAACAGCGTGCCTTCCGGATCCGATCGCAATCCGATCATCATTGGCGGCCTTCCGAGTCAGGTTCCTGACTTCGATCCCGAGGAGACCCAGGAGTGGCTCGACTCGCTCGACGCCGCCGTGGACGAGCGCGGCCGGGAGCGGGCCCGCTATCTCATGCTGCGCCTGATCGAGCGGGCCCGTGAGAAGCGCGTGGCCGTGCCCGAGATGCGCAGCACGGACTACGTCAACACGATCCCCACCAAGAGCGAGCCGTTCTTCCCGGGCAACGAGGAGATCGAGCGCAAGATCCTGAACGCCACGCGCTGGAACGCGGCCGTGATGGTCTCGCGCGCGCAGCGCCCGGGCATCGGGGTGGGCGGCCACATCGCCACGTTCGCCTCCTCCGCCTCCCTGTACGACGTCGGCTTCAACCACTTCTTCCGCGGCAAGGACGACGGCAAGGGCGGCGACCAGGTCTTCTTCCAGGGCCACGCCTCCCCCGGCATCTACGCGCGTGCCTATCTGCTCGACCGGCTCAGCGCCGAGCAGCTCGACGGCTTCCGCCAGGAGAAGTCGAAGTACCCGAACGGGCTCTCCAGCTACCCGCACCCGCGCTCCATGCCGGACTTCTGGGAGTTCCCGACGGTCTCCATGGGCCTCGGCCCGCTCGGCGCGATCTTCCAGGCGCGGATGAACCGCTACATGGAGGCGCGCGGCATCGCCGACACCTCCGACTCGCACGTGTGGGCGTTCCTCGGGGACGGCGAGATGGACGAGCCGGAGTCGCTCGGCCAGCTGAGCATCGCCGCGCGCGAGGGCCTGGACAACCTGACCTTCGTCGTCAACTGCAACCTCCAGCGCCTGGACGGCCCGGTGCGCGGCAACGGCAAGATCATCCAGGAGCTGGAGTCGGTCTTCCGGGGCGCCGGCTGGAACGTGATCAAGCTGATCTGGGACCGGACCTGGGACCCGCTGCTCGCCCAGGACCGCGACGGCGTCCTGGTGAACCGGATGAACACGACCCCGGACGGGCAGTTCCAGACGTACGCCACCGAGTCCGGCGCCTACATCCGTGAGCACTTCTTCGGCGACGACCTGCGGCTGCGCGCGATGGTCGAGAACATGACGGACGACCAGATCCTGCACCTCGGCCGCGGTGGTCACGACCACCGCAAGATCTACGCGGCGTTCAAGGCGGCCAAGGAGCACAAGGGCCAGCCCACGGTCATCCTGGCCAAGACGGTCAAGGGCTGGACGCTGGGCCCGAACTTCGAGGGCCGCAACGCCACGCACCAGATGAAGAAGCTGACGGTCGACGACCTCAAGCGCTTCCGCGACCGGCTGCACCTGCCGATCTCCGACAAGGAGCTGGAGTCCGGCGCGCCGCCGTACTACCACCCGGGCCGGGAGACGGAGGAGATCCAGTACATGCACGACATGCGCAAGGCGTGCGGCGGGTACGTCCCGACGCGTGTCGTGCGCTCCGAGCCGCTCACGCTGCCGGACGACAAGACGTACGCCACCGTGAAGAAGGGCACCGGCCAGCAGTCCATCGCCACCACGATGGCGTTCGTCCGGCTGCTCAAGGACCTCATGCGGGACAAGGAGATCGGCAGGCGGTTCGTGCTGATCGCGCCGGACGAGTACCGCACGTTCGGCATGGACTCGTTCTTCCCGAGCGCGAAGATCTACAACCCGCTCGGCCAGCAGTACGAGTCGGTGGACCGGGAGCTGCTGCTCGCCTACAAGGAGTCGCCGACCGGCCAGATGCTGCACGACGGCATCTCGGAGGCGGGCTGCACGGCCTCGCTGATCGCGGCCGGCTCCGCCTACGCCACCCACGGCGAGCCGCTGATCCCGGTGTACGTCTTCTACTCGATGTTCGGTTTCCAGCGCACCGGTGACCAGTTCTGGCAGATGGCCGACCAGCTGTCGCGCGGTTTCGTCCTGGGTGCGACCGCGGGCCGTACGACCCTGACCGGTGAGGGGCTGCAGCACGCCGACGGCCATTCGCAGCTGCTGGCCTCGACCAACCCGGCGTGCGTCGCGTACGACCCGGCGTACGCCTACGAGATCGCCCACATCGTCCAGGACGGCCTGCGCCGGATGTACGGCGGCGACGCCGAGCACCCGCACGGCGAGGACGTCTTCTACTACCTCACCGTCTACAACGAGCCCATCCAGCACCCGGCCGAGCCGGCGGACGTGGACGTCGAGGGCATCCTCAAGGGCGTCCACCGGGTCTCCGCGGGCACGGCCGGTGCCGTACCGGCGCAGATCATGGCGTCCGGTGTCGCGGTGCCGTGGGCCCTGGAGGCGCAGCGCATCCTCGCCGAGGAGTGGAACGTCCGGGCCGACGTCTGGTCGGCGACCTCCTGGAACGAGCTGCGCCGCGAGGCCGTGGCCGCGGAGGAGCACAACCTGCTGCACCCGGAGGAGGAGCAGCGGGTGCCGTGGGTGACGCAGAAGCTGAGCGGCGCCGAGGGTCCGTTCGTGGCCGTGTCCGACTGGATGCGATCGGTTCCGGATCAGATCGCCCGGTGGGTGCCCGGGACGTACCAGTCGCTGGGCGCGGACGGCTTCGGCTTCGCCGACACCCGGGGCGCGGCCCGCCGCTTCTTCCACATCGACGCTCAGTCGATCGTGGTGGCGGTGCTGACCGAGCTGGCCCGGGAGGGCAAGGTCGACCGGTCGGCACTGAAGCAGGCGATCGACCGCTACCGGCTGCTGGACGTCGCGGCGGCGGACCCGGGGGCCGCGGGCGGCGACGCGTAGCGGCCCGCCCGGCGGCCGGGCACGGCCGCGCGCACGGCCGCGGGCGGCGGAGCCCAGGTCTCCGCCGCCCGCACGTTTCTTTACGATGCGGACATGGAGCGACAATCGGCGCAGCTTCGGTGGGAACGGCACACCCAACGGCCCCTGCTGGCGCTGGCCGTGGCCTTCGCCCTCGCGTACGCGGTGCCCATCGTGGACGGTTCGGCCGGCCACTCGGTGACGGCCCTGTGCACCGTGGTGGAGTGGACGGTGTGGGGCGCCTTCGCCATCGACTACCTGATGCGGCTGGCGCTCACCCCCCGGCGCGGGGACTTCGTCCGGACGCACTGGCCCGACCTGTGCGCGGTGGTGCTGCCCGTGCTGCAACCGCTCAGGCTGCTGCGGCTGGTGTCCACGCTGCTGCTGGTGGGGCGGCGGGCCCGGATGGCTCCGCAGATCCGGCTGACCACGTACGTGGTGGGCTCGGTGATCGGGCTGCTGATGTTCGGCTCGCTGGCCGTGCTCTCGGTGGAGCGGGACTCGCCGAACGGGAACATCCGGACGCTGGGTGACGCGGTGTGGTGGTCGTTCACGACCATGACGACCGTGGGGTACGGGGACCACGCCCCGACGACCGGGCTCGGGCGGATGATCGCGGTCGGTCTGATGCTCTCGGGGATCGCGCTGCTCGGTGTCGTCACCGCGAACATCGCCGCCTGGTTCATCTCCCGGTTCGAGAAGGACGACGTGGAGGAACGGCGGCAGACCGAGGCGATCGCCGCGCTGGCCGAGGAGGTCCGGCTGCTGCGGGCCGAGGTCGCCCGGCTGGCGACGGAGCGGCAGGAACAACCGCGCTGACCCGCGAACGCGCGGCGGCCCGCGGCGCGGCGGCTGTGCCGCCGGCTGTCCGCGGGCCTCCGGTCGTCCGGTTACAGCAGCCCGTGTCCCCAAGTGGCCGCGCCCGCCAGGGCGATGATGGCCAGAAGAGTGTCGATGGCACCCAGCACCAGGGCCACCAGGGCCGGGATGCCGTGGTCGGAGGACCACTTGCGGCCCATCGACTGCCAGCCGCAGAACATCGCGACCGGGCCCAGGACGATGCCCAGTGCGAAGAAGCCGGCCACGGCGCAGATCGTGCCGATGACGCCGAGCGTCGCACGGTCCGGCCCGCTCCGTTGCCATGTCCGGCCACGTGACCGGGGGTACCCGCGCGTTCCGTGCCCGAAGCCTGCCATCATCAACTCCCTGGTCGTCGTGGACAGTTCGGCTTCACAGGGCGGGTACCCCGGATACGCGCGGACAGACCTGCGCGCGCTGCCCCCCTCCAGCAGCGCGCGCCGCGGCCCGTGCCCCCCATGCCCTGCGGAGGACTTGACCCACTGTGACCTGCGGCGCACGCCGAGGGCGAGGGATCTTCGGCGCCATCACCCTGATAGGCGAATCCGCCGACCAGGACCGGGCGGTCCGGATCAGATGTGACCGACGCCCGCGCCCGCCTCCGCGTTCTCGCCGCGCTTGGTGAGCAGCGCGACGAGGACCGCCACCGCCGCCACGCCCGCCGCGACCAGGGAAGCGAGGCTCATTCCGGAGATGAAGGTGTCGTGCGCGACGGCGGTGATCTTCGCGACGAACGGCTCCGGGGTGCCCTTGGCGATGGGGGCCACGCCGACCTGGACGGCCTCGGAGGCCTGGTCGAGCTGCTGCGGGGTGAGCTTCGGCAGTCCGGCGCCGGTCCAGTTGGCCTGCAGGTCGTTGTCGACCTTGGAGGCCATCACGGCGCCCAGCACCGCGGTGCCGAGGCTGCCGCCGATCTGCATGGCCGCCTGCTGGAGGCCGCCCGCCACTCCGGACAGCTCCATGGGCGCGTTGCCGACGATGACCTCGGTGGCGCCGACCATGACCGGCGCGAGGCCGAGGCCGAGGAGGGCGAACCAGACGGACATCGCGCCGCTGCCGGTGTCGGCCTTGAGCGTCGACATGCCGTACATGGCGATCGCGGTCGCGGCCATGCCGCCGGCCAGCGGGATGCGCGGGCCGAGCTTGGTGATCGCGGCGCCGGCGAGCGGCGAGCCGACGATCATCATGCCGGTGAGGGGCAGCAGGTGCAGACCGGCGTCGATGGGGCTCATGCCGTGCACGTTCTGGAGGTAGAACGTCACGAAGAACAGGCCGCCCATGAAGGCGATCGCCATCAGGACCATGAGGACGACGCCCGCGGACAGCGGGACCGAGCGGAACATGCCCAGCGGGACGAGGGGTTCGGCGACCTTCGTCTCCCAGACGGTGAAGAGCGTGAACAGCAGCGCCGAGGCACCGATGAAGAGCCAGGTCCTGCCGTCGCCCCAGCCCCAGGCCGGGGCCTTGATGAGCGCCCACACCAGGCAGAACATCGCGCCGGAGAGCAGCGCGATGCCGAGCACGTCGAAGGAGCGCGGCGCGTTCCGGGCGCGGTGGTCCAGCAGGATCAGCAGGCCGAGGACGAGGGCGATCAGGCCCACCGGCACGTTGATGAAGAACACCGACTGCCAGTTGACGTGCTCGACCAGGACACCGCCGAGGATCGGGCCGCCCGCCGTGGAGGCGCCGATCACCATGCCCCAGATACCGATCGCCATGTTGAGCTTCTCGGCCGGGAAGGTCGCCCGCAGCAGGCCGAGCGCGGCCGGCATCAGCAGCGCGCCGAAGAGGCCCTGGAAGACACGGAAGGTGACGACCGCGGCGATGCTGTGGGACAGGCCGATGGCGCCCGAGGCGGCGGCGAAGCCGGTCACGCCGATGAGGAAGGTCTGCCGGTGGCCGAAGCGGTCACCGAGCTTGCCCGCGGTGATCAGCGAGACCGCGAGGGCGAGGAAGTAGGCGTTGGTGATCCACTGCACGTCCGAGAAGCTCGCGTGCAGGTCCTTCGCGATGGCCGGGTTGGCGATCGCCACGATGGTGCCGTCGAGGGCCACCATCATGACCCCGACGGCGACGGTGATGAGGGTGAGCCACGGATGGCCGCGCAGCCCCGTGGCCGGGGTCGGCTCCGACGCGGCGGCGGCCGCCTTGTCCCCCGGCCCCGTGGTGTCGACGGTGGTCTGACTAGTCATGCGCTGAGGCTAGTGACAGCCACTGACAATTGACAAACCAATTCACAAGTCGGTAACTGACAGATATGGAAACTCTGCGTGAGCGCAAGAAGCAGCGCACCCGGGACGCGCTGGTGCGCTCCGCGCTCGAACTGTTCACGACCCAGGGCTACGAGCGCACGACCGTGGACGAGATCGCCGGGGCCGTCGAGGTCTCGCAGCGCACCTTCTTCCGCTACTTCGCCGGCAAGGAGGAGGTGGCCTTCGCCGTGCAGGAGATGACGGAGGCGCACTTCGTGGCGGCGGTGCGGGCGCGGCCCGCGCACGAGGCGCCGATGGAGGCGCTGCGGCAGGCGGTGCTCGAGGGCTGGGAGGCGATCCGGGAGACGGTCGAGTCGGCGGTGCCGGTCGAGCTGTACCTGCGCATGTACAAGACGATCGAGTCGACGCCCGCGCTGCTCGCCGCCCATCTGCGGCGCTCGGCCGCCACCGAGGAGACCATCGCGCGACTGCTGGCCGAGCGCGAGGGGGTCGACGTCGACACCGACCCTCGCCCGCGGCTCGCGGTGGCCGTCTTCGGCGGGGTGATACGGGTCACCGAGCGGCAGTGGAGCACCGGCGACGACTTCAGTCTGCTGGCGATGCGTCAACTCACCGCGTCCTACCTGGATCAGGTGGGATCGGCACTCATCGGGAACTGGCGTACCACATGAGGACGTTCCGAGATCGTTCGACGCTTGCCGAAACGTGATACCTGTCACTCGGTTACCGCGAGACCCTCTCGTTCTCCTAGTGTGTCCTCCCAGTGACTTCCTTCGACACCTCTCCGCAACTCAACGTCTGGCGCGCACTGCTCGCGCTGGGCGTGGTGTTCGTGATGCTCGCCACCACGGGCTGGACCGCACTGCGCACCCACCGTGAGCCGAGCGCGCTGCAGGCCTCGCTCGACAAGTGGCGGCACGGCGGCGTCCACGGCCTCCACCTGCCGGACCCCGTCTCCGACCCCGCGCGGCTCACCCGCTTCTTCGCCTCGCTGACCCCGCACGAGCGCGACCGTCTCGCCCACCGCTACCCGCTGGCGGTCGGCAACATGAACGGCGCGCCGGTCTCGCTGCGCTACCGCGCCAACCACATCGCGCTGGGGCAGGCCCGCAAGGTCGAGAAGAAACGGATGCACGACAGCCGGCTCAGCACGGCGGGCCAGCAGGAGGCGGGCCGGCGCATGCACCGCTACGAGGCGCTGATGAGCCGCGGCCGCCACATCCTCGCCTTCGACCCCGCGGGTTCGGGCCGGGTCGCCGAGGTGTTCGGGAGCCTGCAGAAGGCCGACAGGATCTCGGTCGTCGTCCCCGGCGTCGACACCGACCTGCTCACCTTCCAGAAGACGAACCGCCCCTACACCGCCGCCGTCGGCATGTCCAAGGCGCTGTACGCGGCCGAGCGGGCGCAGCGCCCCACGACGCGTACGGCCGTGATCGCCTGGGCCGACTACACCGCGCCGGACGGCCTCGGGGTGGACGCGGCGACCGGGCTGCGCGCCGAGGAGGGCGCCGTACGCCTGAACGCGCTGCTGCGCGCGCTGCCCGGCCGGGCCCCGGTGTCGATGATCTGCCACAGCTACGGCTCGGTGGTCTGCGGGGTCGCCGCGCACGGCATGCCCCGCCGGGTGACCGACCTGGCGGTGGCCGCGAGCCCCGGCATGCGGGTCGCCAGGGCCTCCCACCTGGGCACCTCGGCCCGGGTGTGGGCGATGCGGGACGCCACCGACTGGGTGCAGGACGTGCCGTACCTGGAGCTCGGCGGCCTCGGTCACGGCGCCGACCCGGTGTCCTCGGCGTTCGGGGCGCGGGTGCTGTCGGCCCGGGAGGCGCAGGGCCACGCCGGTTATTTCCAGCCGGGCACGGACAGCCTGCGCAACCTCGCCTACGTGGGGGTGGGCGCTTTCGACGAGGTGACGTGCGCCCGTGAGAACGACGCCTGCCGGGCCGGTCTGCCCGGCACTACCACGGCCGGACGCGCGTAGAAACAGCAGGAAGTGCGGTCTGCGCGGGTGGCGACGGAGGAGCACGTGCCGCATACGATGAGCCGCATGGGTGACGTACTGGCGGGTTTTCATGCCGTCTGGGAGTTCGAGTCCGACTCCGTGCTCATCCGCTACGAACGGGGGATCCGGACACCGAAGCTGTTCCAGGCGCTCGGCGAACGTCGGGTCCCGCTGGCCGCGCTCGAAGAGGTGACGCTCACCCCGGGCCGACGCGGCACGGTCGCGCTGCGGTTGCGGCCGCGCCCCGGTGCCGACCCGCTGATGGAGGCGGCCGCCGGACAACTGCGCGAGGGCTCCGACCCGTACCGGCTGGTGCTGCCGGCGGAGCGGGAGACCCTCGCCGAGTACTACGCCGACGAGTTGACGGCACTGCTGACGAAAACCGCGTCCGGGCCGGCCGACCGCTATCTGGTGGCCGCGCCCGAGGGGCCGCTGCAGTTCAAGGCGTACGACGGCAAGGCGTTCTTCGACGGGACGACCGTGCAGTTCCGCTGGTCCTGGACCGGGGCGTCCTCGGCCAAGTGGAAGGCCGGGGACCAGAGCTTCCCGGTCGCCGGCCTCAGCGGGGTGGAGTGGCGGTCGCCGGAGGTCTTCGAGGGGCACCTGCGGCTGCTGCCGCGCGAGGCCGCCGGGCCGGCCGCTCCCGTGCAGCCCGACCAGGACCCGGCCGCTGTGGTCTTCGGGCTCGGTTACGGGCCGGTGCACGAGTCGCTGCCGTTCGCGGCGGCCGTCCTGGCCGCGGTACGCAGCCGCGGGGCGGTCCCGGCGGCGGCGCCGGCCCCGGCACGGCGGGACCCCGCGGACATCGCCGAGCGCATCCGGCACCTCGGGGAGCTGCACCGGGCGGGACTGCTCACGGACGAGGAGTTCTCCGCCAAGAAGGCGGAACTGCTGGCCGAGCTGTAGGGCCTGTCGCGAAAGTGGCCTCGGCCCGCCCGAGCCCGGGCGAGGCCGGCCGCGCCGCCTACCGCTCCCGTGCGTAGAAGCTGATCTTGCGGTCCAGCACCGCGAGCGTGTCGTGCAGCTCCGCGATGCGGGTCAGCACGTCCCGGCGGGTGGACTCCAGCAGGGCCTGCCGTTCCGGGTAGGTGCCGTCGCCCTCCCGCACCAGCTCCGCGTACCGGACCATGTCCGCCACCGGCATGCCGGTCAGGCGCAGTTTGGTCACGAAGTCCAGCCAGTCCAGGTCGCGGTTGCTGTAGCGGCGCTGACCGGTGTGCGAGCGGTCGATGTGCGGCATGAGGCCGATCCGCTCGTACCAGCGCAGCGTGTGGGCGGTCAGGCCGGTGAAGGCGACGACCTCGCTGATCGTGTAGCGGTCCTGGCCGTCGGCGCGCGGGTGACGCCGGGGCGGGGCGGAGCAGATGTCGGCGGGGCTGGTCGGCGCGGTGTCCGCTGGCGGGGTCTGCATCACCGTCATGCCCCCACGCTATGGCCTTCGAGTGCACTCCAAGCAAGCGGATACCGGTAAGAAATCCCGGGGCGCGCCCCGGGTACGCCGGGTTAGCGTGCGGTCATGGATCTCGTACGCCGGGCCGTGCCCGAGGACGCCGCGGAAGTGCTGCGCCTGCGTCAGGTGATGATCGACTCCGTGTTCGGCGGGGGCGTGGGTGGCGCGACCGGCTGGCAGGCCGAGTCCCTGCCGACGCTGCGCGCCAGGCTCGGTGAACACGACGGTGACTTCGCGGCGTTCGTGGTGGAGCACCCGGAGCGGCCCGGGGCGCTGGCCGCGCTCGTGGCGGGGACGGTGGAGTACCGCATCGGCAAGGCCGGCAATCCGCACGGCCGGGTGGGGCACGTCTTCAGTGTGGCGACCGACCCCGACGCGCGGCGCCGCGGGTACGCGCGGGCGTGCATGGAGGGACTGCTGGACTGGTTCCGCGGGCGTGGGGCCGGGCACGTGCTGCTGAACGCCTCCCCCGAGGCGGAGCCCCTGTACTCCTCCCTCGGTTTCGCCCGTGATCCCGACCCCTCGATGCGGCTGCTGCTGTGAGTCGGCACTAGGCTCGCCGGCATGTCGTTGCAGAGTCTGGCGCTGATCGAGAACTGGCCCGTCCCCACCGCCGCCGCGGGTGTCGTCCGGGCGGACGGAACCGTCCTCGGGACGCACGGGCCCGCCGGACACCGCTTCCCGCTGGCCTCGGTGACCAAGCCGCTCGCCGCTTACGCGGCGCTCGTCGCGTACGAGGAGGGCGCCGTCGAGCTGGACGAACCGGCCGGGCCGCCCGGATCGACCGTCCGTCATCTGCTCGCGCACACCTCCGGGCTGGCCTTCGACGAGCACCGGGTGATGGCCCCGCCCGGGGAGCGCCGGCTGTACTCCAACGCCGGGTTCGAGCAGCTCGGGGACCACATCGCCAAGGCGACGGACATCCCGTTCGCGGAGTACCTGCGGCAGGCGGTGCTGGCGCCGCTGGGGATGACGGCGACCTCGCTGGAGGGCTCCCCCGCGAAGGACGGCGTCTCCACGGTCGAGGACCTGCTGCGGTTCGCGGCGGAGGTGCAGGCGCCGCGGCTGCTGGATCCGCGGACCGTGGCCGAGGCGATGAGCACGCAGTACCCGGGGACCAAGGGGGTGCTGCCGGGCTACGGGCACCAGAACCCGAACGACTGGGGGCTGGGCTTCGAGATCCGGGACGCCAAGTCGCCGCACTGGACGGGCGGTTCCTCCTCGCCCCGGACCTTCGGGCACTTCGGTCAGTCCGGTACGTTCCTGTGGATCGACCCGGACGCGGGGCTGGCCGCGGTCGCCCTGACGGACCGGGCGTTCGGGCCCTGGGCGATCGAGGCGTGGCCCGCGTTCACCGACGCCGTGCTGGCCTCCTCGCGGGGCTGATCCCGCCAGCGGCGGCGGGCGCCACGGCCCCGCCGGCCGCGGGTGTCAGGCCGCCATCTCCCACAGCAGCAGTTCCGCCGCCGTGACGCCCACCGCGGCCAGGCCCCGCTCCCCGGTGATCCGCGCCGAGTCCCCGGGGCCGAGGCGCTCCACGCCGAGGACGACCTCCCCGCGCACCACGTGCGCGTAGACCTGCGCGGCGTCCGGCACCGCCGTCCGCTCGCCCGGGGCCAGCCGCCGCACGTGCAGCATCGCCCCCGCGGCCGGGACGGCGTACGGGGTGGCGTCCGCGATGCCCGGGACGATGTCGTACGACGGCTCCCCGCCCGGCGCCAGCGGCGCGAGCCACATCTGCACGAAGGTCAGCGGGCGGTCGGAGTCGTTGCGCTCCGCGTGCCGGACGCCCGCCGCGGCGCCGAGGTGCTGGACGTCGCCGGGCCTGACCCTGCTCTCGCGGCCGGTGGAGTCGCGGTGGGTCAGCTCGCCCTCGACCACCCAGGTCACGATCTCGGTGTGGCTGTGCGGGTGCTCATCGAAGCCCGCGCCGGGCGCGAGCCGCTCCTCGTTGCAGGCGATCACCGCCCCGAAGCGCAGGTTGCCGGGGTCGTAGTGCGGGCCGAAGGAGAAGGCGTGGCGGGTGTCGATCCCGGCCTCCGGGTCCCCTCCGCGATAGCGCTCCGCGGCGCGCCGTACGTCCATCACGGGCACCACCGTAGACCGCGCCGGGGACCGCCGCCGGTCCCGCGGCCCACCCGCCCGCGACCCCGGCGGCACACGCTCCCGTCCGGATAAGGCAGTCTTGTCCCCGTGCCCGAACCCGTAACCCGTCACAGCGACCCCGCAGCACGCCCCGCCCATCCGCACATGGCGACCCTGAAGCGGCTGGAGAAGTCCTCCGGGAGCCTCGCCGCGCAGGCCATCGCGCGCATGGACGAGACGCTTTCGTGGTACCGGGCCATGCCCCCGGAGAACCGTTCCTGGATCGGGCTCGTGGCCCAGGCGGGCATCGCGGCCTTCACCGAGTGGTTCCGGCACCCCGACGCGCCCCAGGCGATCTCCACGGACGTCTTCGGGACGGCGCCCCGCGAGCTGACCCGGGCCATCACGCTGCGGCAGACCGTCGAGATGGTGCGGACCACCATCGAGGTGATGGAGTCCGCCATCGACGAGGTCGCGGCCCCGGGCGACGAGAGCGTGCTGCGCGAGGCGCTGCTGGTGTACGCGCGGGAGATCGCCTTCGCGACCGCGCAGGTCTACGCGCAGGCCGCCGAGGCACGCGGTGCCTGGGACGCGCGCCTGGAGTCGCTGGTCGTCAACGCCGTGCTCAGCGGTGAGGCCGACGAGGGCGCCGTGAGCCGGGCCGCCGCGCTCGGCTGGAACTCCCCGGAGCACGTGTGCGTGGTGCTCGGGACCGCGCCCGACGGGGACAGCGAGCTGACCGTCGAGGCCATCCGGCGGGCCGCCCGCCACGCCAAGCTCCAGGTGCTCACCGGGGTGCTCGGGGACCGGCTCGTCGTCATCGCGGGCGGCAACCCCAACCCGCTGGCCGTGGCCAGGTCGCTGATCGGGCCGTACGCCGCCGGACCGGTGGTGGCCGGTCCCGTCGTGCCCGACCTGCTGGCCGCGACCCGCTCCGCGCAGGCCGCCGCGGCCGGGCTGAAGGCGTGTTCCGCCTGGCAGGACGCTCCGCGCCCGGTGCTGGCGGACGATCTGCTGCCGGAGCGCGCCATGGCGGGCGATCCGAGCGCCCGCGAGCAGTTGGTGGAGGAGATCTACAGACCGCTGGAGGAGGCGGGCTCGGCACTCCTGGAAACCCTGAGTGTCTACCTGGAGCAGGCGAGCAGCCTGGAGGGCGCGGCCAGGATGCTCTTCGTTCACCCGAACACCGTGCGCTACCGGCTCCGACGTGTGACAGACGTCACCGGCTGGTCGCCTTCGGATGTACGATCCGCGTTCACACTGCGGATCGCGCTGATCCTGGGGCGTCTGGCTGATGGAGACGCCCAACCCTAGGCTTTTGTCGGGGGCCCACAAAAGCCCCCCGTGTTCTTCGTCCCTGTCCCCACGGGCGGCCGCGGCCGTCCCCAAGAGAGAGTGTGAGAGTGCTCGTACTCGTCGCTCCCGGCCAGGGTGCCCAGACGCCCGGCTTCCTGACTCCCTGGCTCGACCTCCCCGGTGCCTCGGACCGCGTCGCCGCGTGGTCGGAGGCCATCGGTCTGGACCTGGTCCACTACGGCACCCAGGCCGACGCGGACGCCATCCGCGACACCGCGGTGGCCCAGCCGCTGCTGGTCGCCGCCGGGATCCTGTCCGCCGCGGCACTCGGTGACATCGCCGACCTCGCCCCGGGCGCGGTCGCCGGCCACAGCGTCGGTGAGATCACCGCCGCCGCCTTCGCGGGCGTCCTCGACGACACCGCCGCGCTCGGTCTGGTGCGCAAGCGGGGTCTGGCCATGGCCGACGCCGCCGCCATCACCGAGACCGGCATGTCGGCGCTGCTCGGCGGTGACCCCGACGTCTCCGTCGCGCACCTGGAGAAGCTGGGCCTGACCCCGGCGAACATCAACGGCGCCGGCCAGATCGTCGCGGCCGGCACGCTGGAGCAGCTCGCCGCGCTGAACGAGGACATGCCCGAGGGCGTCCGCAAGGTCGTCGCGCTCAAGGTCGCCGGCGCCTTCCACACCCGGCACATGGCCCCCGCCGTGGAGACGCTGGCCGAGGCGGCCGCGGCGCTGGCGCCCGCCGACCCGAAGATCACCTACGTCTCCAACAAGGACGGCCGGACCGTCGCGACCGGCGCCGAGGTGCTGGAGCGGCTGGTCGGCCAGGTCGCCAACCCGGTGCGCTGGGACCTGTGCATGGAGACGTTCAAGGCGCTGGGCGTCACCGCGCTCATCGAGGTGTGCCCGGGCGGCACGCTGACCGGCCTGGCCAAGCGGGCCCTGCCCGGTGTCAGGACGCTCGCCCTGAAGACCCCCGACGATCTCGACGCGGCCCGTGCGCTCATCGCCGAGCACACCGACGCTGACGCCTAAGGAGCCGTACCGACCATGGCGAAGATCAAGCCCAGCAAGGGCGCCCCGTACGCGCGCATCCTCGGCGTCGGCGGCTACCGCCCGACCCGGGTCGTGCCCAACGAGGTGATCCTGGAGAAGATCGACTCGTCCGACGAGTGGATCCGTTCGCGCTCCGGCATCGAGACCCGGCACTGGGCGGGCCCCGAGGAGACGGTCGCCGCGATGTCCCTCGAGGCCGCCGGCAAGGCGATCGCCGACGCGGGCATCACCGCCGAGCAGATCGGCGCCGTGGTCGTCTCCACCGTCTCGCACTTCGCCCAGACGCCGGCCGTCGCCACCGAGATCGCCGACAAGCTGGGCACCCACAAGGCCGCCGCCTTCGACATCTCGGCGGGCTGCGCGGGCTTCGGCTACGGCCTCACGCTCGCCAAGGGCATGGTGGTGGAGGGCTCCGCCGAGTACGTGCTGGTCCTCGGTGTGGAGCGGCTCAGCGACCTGACCGACCTGGAGGACCGGGCCACGGCCTTCCTGTTCGGTGACGGTGCCGGCGCGGTCGTGGTGGGCCCCTCCAAGGAGCCGGCGATCGGCCCGACCGTCTGGGGCTCCGAGGGCGACAAGTCCGGGACCATCAAGCAGACCGTCACGTGGGACCGGTTCTTCCCCAACGCCCGGCTCAACTCGGGCGGGGACACCCCCGCGGACCTGCCCGTCGACACCGAGGGCAACATCAAGTTCCCTGCGATCACGCAGGAGGGCCAGGCGGTGTTCCGCTGGGCCGTGTTCGAGATGGCGAAGGTCGCCCAGCAGGCGCTGGACGCGGCCGGGATCACCGCGGACGAACTGGACGTCTTCATCCCGCACCAGGCCAACGTGCGGATCATCGACTCGATGGTGAAGACGCTGAAACTGCCGGAGCACGTCACGGTCGCCCGTGACATCCGCACCACCGGCAACACGTCGGCCGCCTCGATCCCGCTCGCGATGGAGCGGCTCCTGGCGACCGGCGAGGCGAAGAGCGGCGACACCGCGCTCGTCATCGGATTCGGGGCGGGTCTCGTCTACGCCGCCACGGTCGTTACCCTCCCCTAGGCACTCCGTGCCGGATCATGCGATCCGGCAGGGGACAACTGCCACAAACCGTCTGGAACATCGAAGAAGGAGCGCCTGACATGGCCGCCACTCAGGAAGAGATCGTCGCCGGTCTCGCCGAGATCGTGAACGAGATCGCCGGGATCCCCACCGAGGACGTCCAGCTGGACAAGTCCTTCACCGACGACCTGGACGTCGACTCGCTGTCCATGGTCGAGGTCGTCGTCGCCGCCGAGGAGCGCTTCGACGTGAAGATCCCGGACGAGGACGTCAAGAACCTCAAGACCGTTGGTGACGCCACCAACTACATCCTCAAGCACCAGGCCTGAGTCACCCTTAGGCCGCCAGGCTGCTAGGCCCCGCCACCCGGCGGTGGCGCCGTAGAATCCCGTATCCGTTGGAGAAAGAATTCCCGTGAGCCCGACCAATCGCACCGTGGTCGTCACCGGTATCGGCGCAACCACACCGCTGGGTGGCGACGTAGCTTCGACCTGGGAGGCCCTCGTCGCCGGCCGGTCCGGCGTGAGCCTCCTGGAGCAGGACTGGGCGACCGAGCTGCCGGTCCGCATCGCCGCGCAGATCGCCGTCGAGCCGGGGGAGATCATCCCCCGCCCGCAGGCCCGCAAGCTGGACCGGTCCGCGCAGTTCGCGCTGATCGCCGCTCAGGAGGCCTGGAAGGACGCCGGCTTCACCGCCAAGGCCGGTGAGGACGCGTCCGTGAACCCGGACCGTCTCGGTGCGGTCATCGCCTCCGGCATCGGTGGCGTGACGACGCTCCTGGACCAGTACGACATCCTCAAGGAGAAGGGCGTACGCCGCGTCTCCCCGCACACCGTGCCGATGCTGATGCCCAACTCCCCGGCGGCCAACGTCGGTATCGAGCTGGGTGCCCGCGCCGGTGTGCACACCCCCGTCTCGGCCTGCGCCTCGGGCGCTGAGGCCATCGGGTACGCGATCGAGATGATCCGCACCGGGCGTGCGGACGTGGTCGTGGCCGGTGGCACCGAGGCCGCCATCCACCCGCTGCCGATCGCCGCGTTCGGCAACATGATGGCGATGTCCAAGAACAACGACGACCCGCAGGGCGCGTCCCGCCCGTACGACTCCGGCCGTGACGGCTTCGTGCTCGGCGAGGGCGCCGGCGTGATCGTCCTGGAGTCCGAGGAGCACGCGAAGGCCCGCGGCGCCCGGATCTACGCGGAGGCGGTCGGCCAGGGCATCTCCGCCGACAGCCACCACATCACGCAGCCCGAGCCGTCCGGCAACGGCATCGCGCACGCGCTGCAGAACCTGCTGGACAACACCGACCTGAAGCCGGCCGAGATCGTGCACGTGAACGCGCACGCCACCTCGACGCCGCAGGGTGACGTCGCGGAGATCAAGGCGCTGCGCAAGGTGTTCGGCGACGACGTCGACCACATGGCCATCTCCGCGACCAAGTCGATGACCGGTCACCTGCTCGGTGGTGCCGGTGGCATCGAGACCGTCGCGTCGATCCTGGCGCTGGTCAACCGCACGGCTCCGCCGACCATCAACGTGCGCGAGCTGGACGCCGAGGTCAACGCGGACGTGGTCGTCGGCGAGCCCCGGTCGCTGCCCGAGGGCCGTATCGCCGCGCTGAACGACTCGTTCGGCTTCGGCGGGCACAACGTGGTGCTGGCGTTCCGCACCGTCTGAGCGTACGAGGAAGGGCCCCCACCGGCCGGTGGGGGCCCTTCCTCGTATCCGCTTCCGGGCGTTCGCGGCGGTCGGACTCAGACGACCTGGTGCAGCCAGCGCACCGGGGCGCCCTCCCCCGCGTACCTGAACGGCTCCAGCTCGTCGTCCCAGGGCTTGCCGAGGAGTCTGGACACCTCGGCCTCCAGGTCGGTCTCCTCGCGCCGGCTGCGCTGCAGGGCCGCGCGCAGGCGGTCCTCGGGGATGAGGATGTCGCCGTGGATGCCGGTGACGGCGTGGAAGATGCCCAGTTCGGGGGTGCAGCTGTAGCGCTCGCCCTCGGCGGTGGGGCAGGGCTCGGCGGTCACCTCGAAGCGCAGCAGGTGCCAGCCGCGCAGTGCGGAGGCGAGCTTGGAGGCCGTGCCGACCTCGCCCTGCCAGGAGAACTCCGAGCGCCAGGTGCCGGGGGCCGCGGGCTGCCGGATCCAGTCCAGGCTGACGCGTGTGCCGAGCACCCCGGCCACGGCCCACTCGACGTGCGGACACAGCGCGCGCGGCGCGGAGTGCACGTACAGAACTCCACGTGTCGTCACCGGAACCTCCGGGCAGAGCGGGACATCTTGCGGACTGGCGGGGCGGCAGTGGCACGACGGCCGCGTTGATGGCGAGGCTACCTTGCGCGGGCGCAAGGAGTGTGACGTACCGTCGGTCCCGGTGCCAGGAAACTCCCGCCATTCACCCAGGGGGACGCTTGTACGGGGGTGCGCCGTTCCAAGGTCCACCGCCGGGAACCCTCGCACGTTGTCATGGGAGTGAGCAGTACACCGTCGACCGAGGGGACCAGCAAGGATGCGGAAGCGAGGGCTCCGTGCGCGGGCCGCACTCGCCGTCGTGGTGACGGCCGTGCTGGCGACGGCCGGGTGTGACGCCTTCGGTGGGGGCGGCGCGGACGGCACGAAGGACCCCGGGGCCGGCGCGTCCCGTTCCGCCTCAAGACCGTCGCCGGTGTGGAACCGCAGCCCTGACTCGATCGCCGCGGTCGGTGACTCCATCACCCGCGGTTTCGACGCCTGCGCGGTGCTCTCCGACTGCCCGGAGGTGTCGTGGGCGACGGGCAGTGACGCCGGGGTCGACAGCCTGGCGGTGCGGCTGCTGGGCGCGGCGGGCGCCGCCGGGCACAGCTGGAACTACGCGGAGACCGGCGCCCGGATGTCCGACCTGCCGGGCCAGATGGCCCGGGCGGCCGCCCGCGGCCCGCAGCTGGTGACGGTGATGGTCGGGGCGAACGACGCGTGCCGTTCGTCGGCCTCCGCCATGACGCCGGTGGCCGACTTCCGCGCGGGTTTCGAGGAGTCCCTGGCGACCTTGCGGGCGACGCTGCCGAAGGCGCAGGTGTACGTGGCGAGCGTGCCGAACCTGAAGCGGCTGTGGTCGCAGGGGCGGACGAATCCGCTGGGCAAGCAGGTGTGGAAGCTGGGCATCTGCCCGTCGATGCTGAGCGACGCCGACGATCTCACCCGGGCGGCCGTGGTGCGGCGGGACACGGTGCAGCAGCGGGTGGAGGAGTACAACGAGGTGCTGGCGGACGTCTGCGGCAAGGACCGCCGCTGCCGCTTCGACCGCAACGCCGTGTTCGACTACCGCTTCGACACCGAACAGCTCAGCCACTGGGACTGGTTCCACCCCAGCCGGGACGGGCAGGCCCGACTCGCCGAGATCGCCTACCGCACGGTGACCGCGGTGAAACCGTGACCTAGGGTTTCCCACATGAGTGAACTCTTCGGCACATTTTCCGACGGCACCCCGGTGCACCGCTGGACGCTGGAGCGGTCCGGGGTGCGGGTGCGCGTGCTGTCGTACGGCGGGATCGTCCAGTCGGTCGAGGTGCCGGGCCGGGACGGGCGCACGGCGGACGTGGTGCTGGGGTTCGCCGGGCTCGACGGCTATCTGGAGCATCCGGAGCCGTTCCTCGGGGCGCTGGTCGGCCGGTACGCCAACCGCATCGGGGGTGCCCGCTTCACACTGGAGGGCCGCACCCGCACGCTGACGGCGAACGACGGGCCCAACTCACTGCACGGCGGTGAGCGCGGCTTCGACAAGCGGGTGTGGGACGCCGAGCCGGTCGAGCACGGGGTGCGGCTGAGCCGGGTGAGCCCGGACGGCGAGGAGGGGTTCCCGGGCCGGCTGGAGGTGGCGGCGACGTACACGCTTCAGGAGTCCGGCGCGCTGCGGATCGCCTACGAGGCCGTCACGGACGCGCCGACCGTCGTGAACCTCACCAACCACACGTACTGGAACCTGGCCGGTTCCGGCGGCGCGGGCGGTCACGAGCTGCGGCTGGCCGCCTCCCGGTACACCCCGGTCGGGCCGGACCTGATCCCGGCCGGCGTCTCGCAGGACGTGACCGGTTCGCGTTTCGACTTCCGCACGGCACACAAGGTGGGCTCCGGCTACGACCACAACATGGTGCTGGACAAGGGCGTGACCGGGACGGCCGAGGAGGTCGCCGAGCTGTACGACCCGATGTCCGGACGCGTGCTCACGGTGGCCACGACGGAGCCGGGCCTGCAGCTCTACACCGGCGACCACCTGGCCGAGCCGTTCGCCCCGAACGACGGCATCGCCCTGGAGACCCAGCACTACCCGGACTCGCCCAACCGCCCGGACTTCCCGACCACCGAGCTGCGCCCGGGAGAGGTCTTCCGGTCCGAGACGGTGTACGGCTTCTCGGTGCGCTAGCCGGGCTCCGAGACGGAGTACGGCTTCCCGGTGCGCCGGCCGGCCCCGAGCCCCGGTCCGGGGGTCAGGTCCCGGACCGGGGCTGCTCGTGGGGACTTGTCCCGGATCAGACGTTAATCGGCGCGGTCAGTCTGCGGTCCGTGATCGAGCGGCCGGCGGCGATCTCGTACGAACCCTTCACAACTACCCAGTCCTTCGCCGTCTCGTCCCAGACCTCGAAGGCGCGGCGGGGCAGCTCGACGCTCACCTCGACGCTCTCGCCGGGTCCGGCCTCGGCGCCCGCGAACCCGGCCGGCCGGCGGGCCGGGCGCCCGGCGCGGGGCTCCTCGGGGGCCAGGTAGAGCTGCACGACCTCCCGGCCGGGCCGGGTGCCGGTGTTGCGGACGCGGACGCGCGCGGTGGTGCCGTCGACCTCCAGGGACTCGTAGGTCCAGTCGGTGTAGCCGAGGCCGTGCCCGAAGGGGTACGCGGGGGTGCGGCCGGCCTTCTCCCAGGCGGCGTGGCCGATGAACAGGTCCTCGGTGTAGGGCAGCCGGCCGTCCACGGGGACGACCTGGGTGACGGGGGCGTCGGCGAGTGATCCCCAGGTGGTGGGGAGCCGGCCGCCGGGTTCGTGCGCGCCGGTCAGCACGTCGGCGAGGGCGGCGCCGCCCTCCTGGCCGGGGAACCAGGTCAGCAGCACGGCGGCGACCTCCTCCCGCCAGGGCAGTTCGACCGGGGAGCCGGAGTTGACGACCACCACGGTGTTCGGGTTGGCGGCGGCGACGGCGCGGACCAGGTCGTCCTGGCGGCCGGGCAGCCCGAGGTCGGTGCGGTCGAAGCCCTCGGACTCGACGCGGTCGGTGGTGGCGACCACGACGACGGCCGTGTCGGCGCGGCGGGCGGCTACGACGGCCTCCGCGATCAGCTCGTCCGGGTCGCGCCGCGGGGCGGAGTGGGCGAGGGCGAAGGTGACGACCTTCATGGGGAGGTCCTCGGGGAGCCGGACCACGTAGGTGAGGGAGACGTCGACGGTGCGGCCCGCCGTGAGCTCGGTCCGGGCGCGCGGCACGGGGGCGGCGAAGAACGCCTCGAACGGCCCGTCCTCGCCGGGGCGCTGGACGTCGTCGTAGTACGTCGTGCCGTCGACGGTCAGGGTGAACGCGCCCATGCCCCGGACGCCGAAGGTGTGCGGTCCCGACTCGCGGGGGGTGAAGGTGCCGGTCAGCTCGACGGTGTGGAGGGTGTCGTGGGTGACGCCGTCGGGCAGGTCGGTACCCATCCACTGGATCAGCCCGTTGGGCGCCGAGGCGGTGCCGAGGACGTCCCCGGCGGCGTCGCGGCAGACCGCGCGGAGGGCGAATCCCTCGTCGGCGACGGCGAGTTCGGTGGACGGGTGGGCGCCGACGGCGTAGTCGAGCGCGCCCTCGGGGAGGGCGGCGGTGAGGCCGTCGAGCGGGGAGACGATCCGGGCCGGGAAGACGGTGGCGGAGCCGCCGCCGAGGATGCGGGCCTCGCGGGCGGCGCCGCCGATCAGGGCCACGGTGCCTGGCTTCAGCGGGAGCGCGCCGCGCTCGTTGCGGACGAGGACGAAGGAGCGGCGGGCGATCTCCCGGGCCAGGGCCTCGCCGTCGACGGGCGCGGGCGGTTCGGTGACCACCGGGTCGGCGCCGTCCAGGACACCGACGCGGGCCGCGAGGCGCAGCACCCGGCGTACGGCGGCGTCGACGGCCCTCTCGCTGACCCGGCCGTCCCGGACGGCCCGGGCGAGGGCCTCGCCGTACACCGTGTCGGGGCCCGGCATGGCGACGTCGAGACCGCCCTCGACGGCGCCCACGGTGTCGCGGGCGGCCGTCCAGTCGGAGACGTTGACGCCGTCGAAGCCCCACTCGCCGCGCAGGATCTCCTGGACCAGGTGACGGTGCTCGGTCATGGTCGTGCCGTTGACCGAGTTGTAGGCGGTCATGACGCCCCAGGGGCGGGCGCGTTCGACGATGGTCTCGAAGGGGGCCAGGTACAGCTCGCGCAGGGCGCGTTCGGAGACCAGGTTGTCGACGGTGAAGCGGTCGGTCTCGGCGTCGTTGGCGACGAAGTGCTTGACGGTGGTGCCGACGCCGCCGGACTGGACGCCGGTGACGTAGCCGCTGCCGATCTCGCCGGTCAGGTGGGGGTCCTCGCTGTAGGCCTCGAAGTGGCGGCCGCCGAGCGGGGAGCGGTGCAGGTTGACGGTGGGGGCGAGCAGGACGTGGACGCCCTTGCGGCGGGCCTCCTGGGCGAGCAGCACGCCCGCGCGGCGGGCGAGTTCCGGGTCCCAGGCGGCGGCGAGCGCGGTGGGCGAGGGCAGGGCGACGGAGGGGTCGTCCGCGGTCCAGCGCACCCCTCGGACGCCGATCGGGCCGTCGGACATGACCAGGGACCGCAGGCCGATCTCCGGCAGGGCGGGCAGCGTCCACATGTCCTGACCGGCCAGCAGCCGCGTCTTGGCGTCGAGGCCGAGCCGTCCCAGCGCGGCCTCCACGACCGCCTCGCGGGCCTCGTCCCCCTGTGCCTGGCGTGCCTTGTCCGTCTCCGCCACGGTGGTACCTCCTCGCTGAAGTCCCTCTGGGTCCCTCGCCATCCTGCACCGCGGGGGCGGTCGCTCCGTCGAGCGGGAAAGGGCGCTCCGGTGCGCGGGAAAGGGCGCTCCGGTGCGCGGGATTCGGCCGGGACGCACGGCGTCCACCGTCCTCACGCGTGGCAGGATCGGCGCCGGAACGGCACTTCCACACCCCCTGACGGAAGGAACCGAACTCCTTTGACTGCCTTACGCGTTCGTCTCGGCATGCTCGGGCTGGCCCTGCTGGCCGGGCTGGCCGCCCCCGGGGCCGCGCCCGCCGCCACGGCCGCCGCGCCGGCGGCCCCCTACACCGCCCCCCAACCGCACGAGAACGGCCGGGCCAACAACCG